>JBLRXF010000199.1:0-6131 GCA_047920875.1 Haliea sp.
AAGGTGGCCTGGGCCACAAGGTGAATGGCCGCCGAGCGGCCAGAGAAAGTGGCCTGGGCCACAAGGTGAATGGCCGCGCAGCGGCCAGAGAAGGTGGCCTGGGCCAGCGGGCTCCTACAGAAGAGCGGGGGACGACGGGACATGGGGGGATTACCAGTTGCCGACATCCTGGTCTTCACCCTCGCCGCCGGGGGTGCCGTTCTGACCGTAGCTAAAGATGTCAACTTCACCGCGCTCACCGGGATACTTGTAGATATATTCCCGATTCCAGGGGTCCAGCGGCACATCCGACTTCAGATAGGGGCCGTTCCAGCCAGCGGCGCTGGCGGGCTTGCTTACCAGCGCGCCCAGGCCTTCGCTGGTGGCGGGAAAACGACCGACATCCAGCTTGTACATTTCCAGCGCCTGTTCCAGGTCCTTGATTTGGATCGCCGCGGTCTTGGTCTTGGCGCCGCCGAGCTGGTTCAGTACCCGCGGCCCGACCAGACTCATCAGCAAACCCAGGATGGCCAGTACCACCAGCAGTTCCATCAGGGTGAAACCCCGACCCCGACGGCTGCCGCGAATTCCTCTGTGAATCATCTGCATGTCCTTCAATTGCTCCCTCTACTGCCGAAAAAGTTGCGAAAAATAGTGTGCGCGCAGCCGGCCGGATTCAGATCGCCAGATCGTTGACCGACAGGATGCCCATCAGAATGGCAATGATGATCACCGCGATCAGGAAGCCCATGCCCAGAATCAGGATCGGCTCCAGCAGAGTCAGGCCGCGCTTGACCCCCGCCTGCACGTGGCCGTCGAAGACCTTGGCCAGCTCCAGCATCATCTTGTCCAGGCTGCCGGACTCCTCGCCTACCCGGGTCATCTGTATCACCATGGGCGTGAACAATCCGGTTTCCTCCAGCGCCACGGACATGCGCCTGCCCGCTTTTACCGCCGGGGGCAGTACTTCCAGGGCCTGGCGGATGACCCGGTTGTCCACCGTGTCAATGGCGATCGAGATCGCCTTCAGCAGGGAGACTCCGTTGCCGAGCAGTGTGCCCACCGTGCGTGCGAACTTTGACACCTCAAACTTGAAGACTATCCCCCCGGCCAGCGGCAGGCGCAGCAGCCGCGCATCCTTGCTGGCCTGGCCCTGCTCGGTGCGCAGCCAGCTGCGCAGCCACAGCCCGGCACCGACCGCGAGAATCAGCAGCAGCCAGCCAAAATCGGCGATGAAGTCTGCAGCGCCAATGACCATGGCCGTCAGCGGCGGCAGGGCCTCGCCCATGTCCTCGAACAGGGTCTCGAACTGCGGCACGACAAAGCCCAGCATCAAGACGATGGACAGCACCGACACGAACAGCAGAATCGCCGGGTAGATCAGGGCCGAGATCACGCTGTCGCGATTGGTTTTGGCGTTCTCCAGGTACTCCACCAGACGGTCCAGTACCGCCGACAGCTGGCCGCTGGCCTCCCCGGAACGCACCATATTGATGTAGAAATTGCCGAACACCGCCTCGTGTGGCAGCAGAGCCTGGCTCAGGGCCTTGCCGCCCTTGACCGCGGCCAGCAGGTCCTGCAACAGGGCCGCCAGCGTCGGCTCCGCGGCCATGTCGATCAGCACCTTCAAGGCCCGGTCCAGCGGCAGGCCGGCGCGCAGCAGCACGGCCAGTTCGCTGGTGGTCGACAGCACATCCTGGCGTTTCACGGCTTTGCCCGAGGCGACTGCAGCGGCGGCAACGCCGGGCTCCAGCCCAAGCAGGGTCAAGCCCTGGCCGCGCAGCTGGCGCGAGGCCAGCTCCAGCCCGTCCGCTTCGATAGTCCCCTCCAGGGTTTTGCCGTCGCGACCGATCGCCCTGTAGCGAAAATTTGCCATGGCGCCTGCTCAGGCCGCGTCGGCGCCGGCCGCCGCAGGGGCGCCGGACTCGCTCTGGTCCTGGGTGACGCGCATGACCTCTTCCAATGAGGTCTCACCCTGCACCACCTTGCGCAGGCCATCCTCGTAGAGCGTAATCATGCCCTGGCGCCGAGCCGCCGCATGCAGCAGGGTGGCGTCTGCGCCGCTCATGATGACCCGGTGCATCGCTTCATCCAGACAGAACAGTTCGTGGATCGCGGTGCGCCCCGAATAGCCGGATTCCAGACAGTGGGCACAGCCGCGGGCCTGGTAGACCATGGGGGTGGCAGTGCTGACAAACGGCGCCAGGCCGTAGCGCTGTACCGCCTCGGCGGACAGTTCCACCGGCGCCTTGCAGTGCTTGCACAGGGTACGCACGAGGCGCTGGGCCAGCACCCCGTTGACGGCGGAGGTGATCAGATAGCGCTCCACCCCCATATCCTCAAGCCGGGTGATGGCACCGGCGGCAGTATTGGTGTGCAGTGTGGACAGCACCAGGTGGCCGGTGAGGGCCGACTGGACCCCGATCTGGGCCGTCTCGGTGTCGCGCATCTCGCCAATCATGATGATATCCGGGTCCTGGCGCAGGATGGCGCGCAGGGCGCGGGCGAAATTCAGTTCGATCTGGGCCTGCACCTGGATCTGGTTCACCCCCTCGAGCTGGTATTCCACCGGGTCTTCCACGGTAATGATCTTGAGCTTTTCCGAGTCGAGCGAGGCCAGGGAGGCGTAGAGCGTAGTGGTCTTGCCGGAACCGGTGGGGCCGGTGACCAGCAGTACTCCGTGGGGGCTGTCCAGCAGTTTGGTGTAGCGCTCCAGGGTATCGGCACTGAAGCCCATGTCGGTGAGGCTGAGGCGGATATTGCCCCTGTCCAGCACCCGCATGACGATGCTCTCGCCGTGCACGGTAGGGATGGTGGAGACCCGCAGGTCCAGCTCGTGGCCCTTGACCCGGATCATGATCCGCCCGTCCTGGGGCAGGCGCCGCTCGGCGATGTTCATGTGCGCCAGCAGCTTGATCCGCGAGGCGATGGCGGCACCGAGGTTGGCGGCCGGAGCATCGGGAAACTCCTGCAGGACGCCGTCCACCCGGTAGCGCAGGTGCGGGCCGTCCTCGAAGGGTTCGACGTGGATGTCCGAGGCGCCCATATCCACCGCGCGGTGGATAATCTGATTGACGAGGCGTATCACCGGGGCCTCGCTGGCGAGGTCCTTCAGGTGCTCGATGAAGTCATCATCGCTCTGGCCGCTAAACTGGTCGCCGAAGGCGTCATCGCCCTCCTCCCCCTCCGGGCTCTGCAGGCGCAGCTGCTGGGCCCTGGCGATATCGCTCTCCAGGCCGAGGACAATCGTGACCGGACGGTCCAGGGCCATGGCCAGGGCCTTGGCGAGGAACGGGTCCTGAGGCACCGCAGCGGCAAAACGCACACCGGACTCATCGATAGCGACCGGCACCACCGCGTTGTTGATCAAAAACTCCTGCGCCACCGCCTCCAGCGGCACCGGCTCCACCGGGTAATCGGCAGCCTGCTGCAGGGGAATGCCAAGCTGCTCACTGAGCGCCAGCGCCACATCCTGTTCCGACACCAGGCCCAGCTTCACCAGCACCTGGCCGAACAGATCGCCCATCTCACCCTGGGCAAGCAGGGTGCGTTCCACGTCCCGCTCGGACATTTTCCCCTGCTGCACCAGCAGTTCGCCAAGTTTGGTCATAGCGCGCCGTCAATTACCCGTATCTGTGTTAGACGGTTCACAGCCCCGGCTGCTTCCCGCGATCGCGCGATTGTAGCACAGGGGGCACGGACCTCGGCCCCGGAGTTGCGATCCCCTTTGAGGGGTCAAGCCTGTGCAATACGGCACTGCGATGCACTCTGCCGCCTATGCTGGTCACGCTTCATCTTCGGGAAGCAGCAGTACTCTTTCACTACGCCAAACCCGAATCACAGACACCGCTGAAGAATCCCGCAGATAGACAATGCGAAACGGTGGATGAATGATTTCGCGAATTTGCTCTTGTCCAAACTCGGGCACTTGCCGGCCGGAATCAGGGTGGTCAATCAACCTCTGCACCTTTTGCAGAATAGCGCCGACGAATTCCTGACCTATCCCCGGAACAGCCAGCTCAGCATAGTGTTCCCTGATACTCTGCAGGTCATGCAACGCAGACCTGGCGATAATCAGCTTCACTTACCCGACGCCGAGTATTTTCCGGGCCTCATCCAGCGTGACGGCGTTGCCTTCACGAATATCGGCCAACCCTTGAGCCACGGCTTTGACAAAACGCAACTCTTCGGTGGTCTTCTCATAATCATCAAGGCCCTGGACTACAGCAACGCCCCGTCCCCTGCTCGTCAGGAGAATGGGCCGGTGCGTATCGTTCGTACGACTTACCACTTTGCCAGGGTTGACCTTCAAGTCGGAAAGAGGAATCACATCCTCAGAGAATTTGGTTTGCATGCCCAAGCCTCGGTGTCATCTAAGGGTGCCACAGATAGCACCTGTTAACAGGTGCCGTCAAGAGCATCGACAAGCAAAGCCACCAGCAGCAAGTCGAGGTGCGGCCGGCGAGGTGCGGCCGGCGAGGTGCGGCCTCCGAGGTGGGGCCGCCTACGCGACTTCAAACAGCCCCGCCGCACCCATGCCACCGCCAATGCACATGGTAATGACCACGTACTTAACGCCGCGGCGCTTGCCCTCGATCAGGGCGTGGCCGACCATGCGCGCGCCGCTCATGCCGAAGGGGTGACCAATGGCGATGGCGCCACCGTTCACGTTCAGTTTGTCATTGTTGATCCCGAGCTGGTCGCGGCAGTACAGCACCTGGCAGGCAAAGGCTTCGTTGAGTTCCCACAGGCCGATGTCGTCGATTTTCAGGCCGTGGCGCTTGAGCAGCTTGGGAATGGCAAACACCGGGCCGATTCCCATCTCGTCCGGGCCGCAGCCTGCCACCGCCAGGCCGCGGTAAATACCCAGCGGTTGCAGCCCCTGCTGCGCCGCAAGGGTGCCGTCCATCAGCACACAGGCAGACGCGCCGTCGGACAGCTGCGAGGCATTGCCGGCGGTGATAAAGCGGCCTTCCTTGACGAACTGCCCGTCCTTGAAGACCGGCTCCAGGGACTTTAGGCCCTCCAGGGTAGTCGAGGGTCTATTGCCCTCGTCCTTCGCCAGCGTCACTTCTTCGTAGGTGGTTTCCTTCGTTTCCTTGTTGAACACCGCCATGCGGCTGGTCATCGGCACGATCTCATCGTCGAAAGCGCCCGCCTGCTGGGCCGCCGCGGTGCGCATCTGGCTCTGGTAGCTGTACTCGTCCTGGGCGTCGCGGGAGATGCCGTAGCGCTCGGCGACGATCTCGGCGGTCTCGATCATCTGGATATAGGCCTTCGGCGAGAGTTCCAGCACCGTCTGCGACACATTGCGATAGCTGTTCTTGTGCTTGTTCTGCACCAGCGAGATCGACTCCAGGCCGCCCGCTACTGCCACGTCATACTCATTGCACATGATGGCCTTGGCCGCGGTGGCGATGGTCATCAGGCCTGACGAGCACTGGCGATCCATGGTCATCCCGGCGGTGGTGTCGGGCAGACCGCCCGCCACGCCGCACAGGCGACCGAGGTTGTAGGCCTGGGTGCCCTGCTGGGCAGCGGCGCCCATGATGCAATCCTCGACCATGGCGGGATCAATCCCCGCCCGCGCCACTGCGGCGCGCACGACGTGGCCGCCCAGTGCGGGGGCCTCGGTGTCGTTGAAGGCGCCGCGGAAGGCCTTGCCGATGGGGGTTCTTGCGGTGCTGACGATGACTGCGTCTCTCATTTCATACTCCGATTCTGCTGGTTTTTGCTGCGTGGAAACTTAACCGGAGGCGCCGCCCGCTTGGGCCTTGCAGAACTCGCCGTAAATACGTCCATGTAGGCTCGTATCGCCTGGGCGGCCCCGCGCATCCATGCGCTCAACGGTTCTGCAAGGCCCAAGCGGGCGCCACCTCCTCCTTACAGTGCGACAGCAACGCTACGCACTTCGAATCAATTAGAGCCAACTGGCCAGGATCCCGAGCCAAAGTAGCTACTGGCAACGAAGGCAGGAGCCCGCGGGCCGTTAGCGCCGTGCGGGACTGTGTGAGACATGGATGTCGAACACAAGCCCCCATGGATGGGTTCACGGCGTGTCCCGGCAGCCCCTGACGGTTGCTCAGGCCGGGACTTCACTCCGATCTGCTTTTCTCAAGAAAAAACAGACAACGCCTCAATAGCTTGCTCTG
>JBLRXF010000200.1:0-5985 GCA_047920875.1 Haliea sp.
GCCGTGAGGTTCATTGCCTGCTTGGTCATCTCCGGGATCCCGACTGTGTAAGCAAACGGCGAGTATTTCAGGACAGAGGTGAACTCGTTCACCATGCCCGGCAGTGCAAACCTCAGCATCTGCGGCATCTCGATGTAGAGAAATATCTGTACGCGGTGTAAGCCCATTGCCTCGGCGGCGGTGATTTCGGCGCTGTCAATCGAGGCCAGGGCACCGCGGAAGACTTCTGCAAGATAAGCCCCGGCAATGAGCCCGAGGCTCAGCGCCATGGCTAGCAGGGGAGAAACCTTGAGGCCCACGCCGGGCAGGCCAAAGTACACCAGAAACAGCATGACCAGGACCGGAACGCCGCGAAAAACATAGGTATAGGCTGCAAACACCCCGTTCAGTAGCGGTTTTTCCAGGCGCCGCAGACAGGCAACGAAGAGCCCTGCTGCAACGCCGGTGACGCTGCAGACCAGGGTCACCAGAACGGTATAGGCCAGACCGTGCGCAAGCTGCCAGATAATCTCAAGGAAATTCACGTCCTAGAACAGCGTGGAGATTACTTCATCCATTTATCAACAATGGCCTTGATATTGTCCGGCCCGAGCTCGGTGAGGTAGCTGTCAAAATCGTCCCGATGTTTCGAGCCTTTGGCGAAGGCGAAACCCAGGGTGTCGAAGCCGGTGAAGGAATACCTGCTTTCGAAAGGCAGTTCGAGCTTGTAGAGGTAATTTGCCAGCACTGGCTCTTCGATAAACGCCAGATCCAGATTGCCGTTCTGCAGGTCGGCAACCACTTCGCTGTAGGTAGGATAGAGTTGTACCTGGCTGAGGCTGTAGTAGCCCTCCGGTTCCAGCTCATTCTTGATCAGGTCGCCATAGGCCATGCCCCGGGGATAGCCGATGGAGTACTGCTTGAGCTCGGACAGATCAGTGATGCTGATGTCCCGGTTTTTCAAGCTGACGAGATGCCATGCGTTGTCGTAGTAGGGCTGGGAGAAATCCATCGCCTCCTTGCGCTTGTCGGTGATTGATATCCCTGAAAACGCCACATCCGCCTGCCCGCTGGACACTGCGCCGAGCATTCCCTGCCAATCATAGGGGGTGATGCTGAGGACACAGCCTCGGGATTCGCAGTAGCCCTCGAAGATTTCCAGGTCCACGCCTTTGTTGACACCGTTCTCGGCGAAGAGCATCGGCGGTGAGGCGGGAGAAACCGCGACTTTGATAATGTTGTTGGTATCGGTCTCGGAACAGCCGACGATGGACAACAAGAAGACAAGCAGTACTGCTATTTTTTTCATCCCGAACACCAGATACACCCCTTGGACAAACGCTGAGAAAGACAAGAACACAGTGGCTCGCCTGCGACGGTGGCGTCACCATCAGGCTCCGCGAGCTTACACAGATATGCTTGCATTGGCGAGATCAAGTGCGTTCGCGTGCAGTTTCTGTCGACACCATCACAGACGCCAGTGGTGCAAGCCACCCTGGTTTGATTTGCTGTACAGAATGTGTCCATGCCCGAGTCTCGCTTGTACAGCTCTTGCTGCTGGTCCATGCTCAGGACAACGCCAATAACAGACGGACCATCCGATGCTTTCGCAATTCGATGATTATCCCATCCACCAGACCGCCGAACCCATTGCACTCACTGCCAGCAGTGACCGCTGCACCTATGACCGCTACTGGTACAACGCCCACGATCGTGACGGTGCCTTTTATTTCGGGGTTGCACTCTGCCGCTATCCCAACCTGGGCATCATGGACTGCAGCCTGAGCCTCGCGCTTGGAGGGCAGCAGTATGCGTTTCATGGCTCGCGCCGTGCCCCTGCCGAGCCCACCGACACCAGCGTTGGCCCCTTCGCTCTGCGCATCCTGGAACCCATGGGGCGCCACCAACTGACCATAGCGCCCAACGATACCGGCATCGAGTGCGACCTGGTGTTTACCCCTTACACCGCCTGTATGGAGGAGGGCCGGCAAACCCTGCGCAACGAGCGCCACCTGGTGATGGATGCGACCCGCCTCGACCAGTTTGGCAGCTGGCATGGCTGGATCCGCTACGATGGCCGTGAACTGCGGGTCGACGGCGCCACCACCTTTGGCCTGAAGGATCGCTCCTGGGGTATCCGCCCCGTGGGGGAGCCCTCGCCGGGCGGCGCCCCCATCAGCAGTTTTCAGGCCGTGCATTTTTGCTGGATGCCCATCCACTGGCAGGACCAGTGCAGTCTGGCCGGCTGGTTCGAGGACGACAGCGGCCACCAGTGGCACACCGACCAGGGTTTCCTGCCACGCTACGCAGACATGGACGCCATTCCCGGCACCAGCGATCCAGCCGCCACGGTCTGGCAGGGCGCCGTTGAGCACGATATCACCATGCTGCCGGGTACCCGCCGCGCTGCCAGTGCCACGGTGACCATGCGCGACCGCACCGGGGAGGCCATGACGGTCACCCTGGAGCCCATCCTGGTGCATCGCATGAAAGGCCTTGGCTATCAGCATCCCCAGTGGGGTCACGGCAAGTGGCACGGTGAGCTGGTGATCGCGGGGGAGAGCTGGCGCGATAGCGACCTGGACCCGCTGGCGCTGGAGAATCTGCATGTGCAGCAGGTGGTGCGCGCAACCTGTGGCGACCGTGTCGGACATGGCGTCCTGGAGCAGATGCACATCGGGCCGTCGCGCAGCTACGGCTTCAACGACTGGTTTGATGCGGCGGCCGCCTAGGTGCGGCCTGTTGGTTGGGCTTTTGGGTGCATGTAGCCGGCATCGGGAGCCCGGCCCGCCCATCGCGGACACGCCGTGAACCCATCCATGGGGGCTTGTTGAAAACATCCATGTTTTCAACAGTCCGCGATGGGCGGGCCGGGCTCCCAATGCCTCTTGTGGCACAAGATTCGAAATCCTTGGCACAAAAAGCTGGTCAAAGAAGGAGAGCGATAGCCTGAAACTACCACTGAACCTGAGGGGCTTCGGGGGCGCCAGGGGGGCTGGCGGACTGTATGAAACATGGATGTTTCATACAAGCCCCCATGGACGGGTTCACGGCGTGTCCGCCAGCCCCCCTGGCGCCCCTGAAGCCTCAGCACCCAAAGTCCCAGCCCCACCTTGACGCTGAAGTCCCTGCTCCAGCAGCGAGAAGTGTGTTGCTCTACAGCAGGTAAGTTGATCCTCAGTCCAGCGGATAAGGCGGCCGCTGCCCCCCGCAGAGCACATCGGTCACCTGCTCCGTATCCATGTACTCGGTGAGCTTGATCAGCTTGCCCTTGTCGAATTCGAACAGGAAGTGATAGTCGTTGCTGTAGGTCTGCCCAGAGACGTGTTCGCCCTCGCTGGAGGCTTCGACGGCGACCTTCTCGCCTTCCGCCACCATGCCGCGCACCGTAAAGTTGATGCCGGTGGGGAAGACTTCCATGATGCTGGCGATGGCGCCACGCAGTTCAGGGTATTCGCTGACGCCGGAGATCAGGGTCGAGCCCATGGTCTCGACGCTGCCGTTCCTGGCGTAGGCAGCGAAGGCCGCGTCCACATTGCCGGCGCTCAGGTCGGCCAGGAACTGGCGGACCCGTGCCTTGTTGTCTGTTTCTGTTGTCATTGTGGTTACCTGTGCGCGCCAACGCCCTCTGGCGCCATGGGCCTATCTTAGGCCCCACGGTTGCCGGCGCCATGTTGCCGGTACAGCATTTCGAGCCAGCGCCGATGGCGCGTCGCAGGCTGCGGGCCCTGGTTCAACTATTCGGGAAGCGCTGGGGAGCCTGCTGGCTGTCGTCCGAATCGTGAGCCGGGCGTCAGCGGTACGGGGGATCAGCGGTTGCGTCCCAGGCGCTCGTGGGCGTTGACCCATTCGTTCTGGCGGGTTTCCTTGTCGACGCGGGTGGCGGCGCCCAGCGACAGTTCGCCCGCAACCACCAGCCCCGCGGCAATTTCCGCCAGCTTCAGGGCCTTGCCCTTGCCGTGGCAGCCCATGATTTCCAGGCACTCGCGCTGGGTGGGCAGGTTGGTGCCGCCGCCGTAGGTGGCGAGGATCAGGGCGGGCAGGGTAATGGAGAAGAAGTAATCGCCTTCACGGGTTACCCGGGTGTAGACGGTGCACTGGTTGGACTCGCCGATGTTGGCGATATCCTGGCCGGTCGCCAGATACAGGGCAGCGAGACCGTTGGCGGGGTGGGCGGCGTTGTTGGAAGAGTGGGTCAGGAAAGAGGCGATGGTGGTGATGCCCCAGCCGTAGTGCATCGCTTCCGGGGTAATGCGCAGATGGGCCTGCAGCACGTCCCGGGGCACGGTGATTTCCGCGGTGACCCGACGCCCGCGGCCCTTGAGCGAGTTCACCGAAGAGGTGCGCTTCTCGGTGTCGAAGTTACCTGACAGCAGATAGTGGCGCATTTTCGGGAACTGCTCGCGGATCCACTCGCAGGCGAAGAAGGTTGCCTTGCTGGTCATGTTCTGGCCGGCGGCGTCACCGGTGCTGTAGTCGAAGCGGGTGAACACCATATTGTGGGCGATATAGTGCTCGATCTCGTTTAGCTTGCCCACCGAGGTGGTGCTCTCCGCCACCGCCTTGATCGCCTGGAAGTTCTCCACCAGCCACTCATTGAAATCTCGGGCGTCGCGCGCATCCCTGAACACGAAACAGGGCGCGCGCTGCATGGCTTCGCCGCAGACCGTGGTTTTGACGCCGCCGCTCTCGCGGATGACTTTCATGCCGCGATTGTAACTGGCCAGCATGGTGCCCTCGACGGTAGCCATGGGCACGTAGAACTCACCCTGGGCGTGTTCACCGTCAATCAGCAGCGGGCCGGCAAGGCCAACCGGGACCTGCACTGCGCCAAACATGTTCTCGATATTGCCGGCCATGACCTCGGGTTCGAAGGAGAACTGGCGGGTATGGTGCAGCCTGGCGGGGGTCTTCTCTTCAATGAACGCCTGGCGTTCGGCGATAATGTCGCGGCTGTAATCGTTGTCGTTGCTGCGCGGGATCTTGTTATTGCTCATGGCAGTGTCCTCTGGGAAAACGGGAAGGGTAGGAAAAAGGCCAATCCGGCGCAAGCGCGACGCCCCTTGAGCCGGGCGTCAGGATCAGGCAGTGGCTTGCTCCAGATGGCGTTCAATGACCTGGAGGAATTCGCGTCCGTACTTGTCGCGCTTGCGTTCACCGACGCCGCTGAGACGGCCAAAGGCGTCGATATCGCGTGGCAGCAGGGCGCACATTTCCTGCAGGGTGCGGTCGTGAAAAATGATGTAGGGCGGTATGCCCTGGGCTTCTGCCAGCGCCCGGCGGCACTCGCGCAGGGCCTCCCAAAGGCCGACATCCACCTCATCCGACAGCGGCTGGCGGGTCTGCTGGCGGGTCGCCTTGCGGGCAATGTCCTTGCGCAGTTGCAGGGTTTCCTCGCCCTTGAGCAGGCCGCGGCACTTGTCCTGCAGGCGCAGGGCGCCGAAGCGCTCGAGATCCGCGCTCAAGTAGCCTCCCGCTACCAGCTGTCGGAAGACCGAGCGCCACTGGTGGTTGTCCAAGGCCTTGCCGACGCCAAAGGTGGGCAGGCAGTGGTGGTCGTACTGGAATATGCGGTCATTCTCGATGCCGCGCAGTACCTCGATCAGGTGGTTGACGCCGAAGCGCTGGCCGGTGCGGTAGACCGCGCTCAGGGCCATGCGCGCGGCTTCGGTGCCGTCCCAGGTGGGCACCGGCTCCAGGCAGGTATCGCAGTTGCCGCAGGGCTCGGGCAGGTCATCGCCGAAATAGTGCAGCAGAGCCTGGCGCCGGCAGCTGGTGATTTCACACAGCCCCAGCATGGCGTTGAGGCGCTGCTGTTCTGCTCGCTTGTGCTCGGCGCTGCCCTCGGAATTGTCCATCATCTGCCGCAGTTTCAATACATCCTGCAGCCCATACACCAGCCAGGCGTCCGCGGGCAGGCCGTCGCGGCCGGCGCGGCCGGTCTCCTGATAATAGGCTTCGATGGTCTTGGGCAGGTCCAGGTGGGCGACGAAGCGCACGTCCGGC
>JBLRXF010000201.1:0-5613 GCA_047920875.1 Haliea sp.
CGGCGCATCACATGCCAAAGCCTTCTGTGTGCCGAGCACACTGAACAGCGCCAGACCCAGTGCGTCCGCCCATAACAGGACACTGCGCAGGGACTCAAACAAGTGGGCAAGAAACCAGGTGGCCACACTGGCGCCGATACACACCCACAGATAGGCGGTATTGTCGAACCAGAACACTTCACCGGTGTGCAGCAACAGATCTCTCACGGTGCCGCCGCCGATGCCGGTAATGGTGCCAAACAGCACAAAGCCTAAGATATCCAGACGTTTCTCCGCCGCCGCCAGTGCGCCGCTGATGGCGAAGACGGCAATACCCAGCAAGTCCAGTGTGTAGATGACAGTATCGGGATTCATGCACGTTCCTTGTTGCGTATGCGGCGCTGCAGCTGGGCTGACATAGTATGCGTGTTATGATCGTGACAGGCCATTCCCGCCCACTCCGGTAACGCTGATGCGAGCACCTCCGACACTGAGAATCCACCTTGCCACCATCCTGATGCTGACAATGCCGGGAGCCAGCAGCAGCCTCGCGGATGACACGGCACGGCAGGCACAGGAGATCCTGGCCCAGCGCTGCGTGGTCTGCCACGCCTGCTACGATGCGCCCTGCCAGCTGAAGCTGGAGGCCCATGAAGGCCTCACCCGCGGCGCCAGCAAGACTCTGGTTTACGACTCTACGCGACTGCTGGCCGGCGAACTCACCCGCCTGTTTGACGACGCTCACAGCCCCCAACAGTGGCGTGCCAAGGGGTTTTTCCCGGTCGTCGATAGCGAAGCCCCCGACCAGAGCCTGATGCGGCAGATGCTCGCGCTGAAGCAAAGCAACCCGCTGCCCGTCACCGGCGCCCTGCCCCGCGGCTTTGACTTCGACCTGCACCGCGACCAGCAATGCCCCAAGCCTGAGGAGTTCGGGCGTTTCGCCAGGGATTACCCACTGTGGGGCATGCCCTATGGACTGCCCGGGCTGCAGCCAGAGGAGCAGGCGCTACTCACCCAGTGGCTGGATGCGGGCGCACCCGAGGTGGTAACGGAACCGCTGCCCACCGCAGTGCTGCGTGAAGTGGCAGCCTGGGAGGATTTCCTCAACGCAGCGGACAACAAATCCCGGCTGATGGCGCGCTATATCTACGAACACCTCTTCCTGGCTACCCTGCACCTGGAGGATCGTGGCGATCCGCACTGGTTCCGTCTGGTACGCTCCACCGCGCCGCCCGGCGCCCCGGTCGAGGTGATCGCCACTCGACGGCCCTTCGATGATCCCGGCCACAGCACCTTTTACTACCGGCTGCAGCGGATGCCGATCATCGTAGCGACGAAGAGCCATCAGCCCTATCGCTTCGACCGCAAGCGCCGGGAGTGGTATCGAAATCTCTTTCTGACAGCGGACTACCAGGTGGATGCCCTCCCCGACTACGCTGCTGATACCGCCGGCAACCCCTTCGTCAGCTTCGCCCGTATTCCTGTTCGTGCGCGCTATCGTTTCCTGTTGGAGGATGCCGAATTCACCATCATGAACTTTATCAAGGGCTCGGTGTGCCGCGGACAGATCGCACTGAATGTGATCGATGACCGGTTCTGGATCATGTTCATGGACCCGAACGCACTGGACCCGGAGCTGGATGGGCCGTTCCTCGAGCGGGAAAGCCACAATCTGCGCCTGCCCGCCGCGACCACCGGCAGCGTCATTGATCTGCTGGAATGGCGCCGCTATTCCCGCGCCCACAAGCGTTACATGCGGGCCAAGGACGAACACCTGCAGCAGCAGTTCGACCAGCAGGGGCGCAAACCCGCTCTGGAGCTGATCTGGGACGGGGACGGCCACAATCCGAACGCCGCGCTGACCATTTTTCGCCACGTGGATACCGCCACGGTGGTCAAGGGCTTTGTGGGTGACATCCCCAAGACCGCCTGGGTGATTACCTATTCATTACTGGAACGCATCCACTATCTGCTGGTGGCCAACTTCGACGTTTTCGGCGCCGTATCCCACCAGCTGGAATCACGCCTGTACATGGACTTCCTGCGCATGGAGGGGGAACTCAACCTCCTGCTGTTCCTGCCCGCGGAGCAGCGCCAAGCGATCTGGGAACACTGGTACCGGGATGCCCCCAGCGCCGCCCGCGAGCACCAGTTCACCCGCAGCGACAGCATTCAGCTGATGGATACCTCTCTCAGCTACCAGAGCGATGACCCGAAGGGCGAATTCCTCGGCAGGATGCGAGAGCATATTCACGGCGCCAGCGCCGCTGAATTTGATTACCGTCGCAGCGCCAGCCCGGCCATGGCAGCCGCCTTTGACCGCCTGGTCGCGGCGCGCGGCGAGCACAACCGCTTCCTGCCCGCGGTCAGTTTCATCCACGTGATTGGCGGGGAGCGCGACGAGGCCTATACCCTCCTCCACGATGCCGGCTACAGCAACATCGCCCAGCTGTTTCGTGAGGACGAGCGCAGACTACCCGCTGAGGATGCGGTGACTGTGGTGGCGGGCATCATCGGCTCACACCCCAACCAGTTCTTCCAGATCCACGAAAAGCAGGTACCGCTGTTCGTCGAGGACATCCTGTCACTGCGCACAGAAGACGATATGGCGCTGCTGCGCTATCGCTACGGGGTACGCCGCAATTCCCCCTGGTTCTGGACCGTGAGCGACCGTTTCCATCGCTTGCAGCGAGAGCAGGATCCGCTGGCAGCCGGAGTATTCGACTACAACCGCTACCAGGGCTACTGAGCGGGGTGCGAAAACCGGATAACAGGGCGCTCAGACATTGGGGCCGCGGTTGTGCTGCCAGATTTTCAGCAGACAGCGCTCGATGGCACCCTCTGCGGCCATGCCCAGCTTTTCCTGCCAGACTTTTTTCTGTACGTATTTGACCTCGAAGACATCGCGCTCCTGCAGCTGCGCCTGGACGAAAGCGTCACTGGTCTGCAGGGCATCGATCAGGCCCATGTCGATGGCATCGCGGCCGTACCAGATCTCACCCGTGGCGACCCGGTCGATGTCCAGCGCCGGCCTGTTCTCAGCGACAAAGGCCTTGAACAGCCCGTGGGTCGTCTCCAGGTCCTCGACAAACTTTTCCCGCCCCTTGTCGGTATTTTCGCCAAACAGGGTCAAAGTGCGCTTGTACTCTCCCGCTGTAAGCAGCTCGAAGTCAATGTCGTGCTTCTTCAGCAGACGATGGAAGTTGGGCAGCTGCGCCAGTACCCCGATGGAACCCAGCACCGCAAAGGGCGCGGCGATAATGTGTTGCGCGACGCAGGCCATCATGTAACCACCGCTGGCGGCGACCTTGTCCACGGCCACTGTCAGGCGGGCACCGGCGTCGGTAATGCGTTTGAGCTGACTGGCGGCCAGACCATAGCTGTGGACCAGACCGCCGGGGCTTTCCAGCCGCAGCAGGATCTCGTCGCCCTCTGTCAGCTGCGGCAGGACAGCGGAGATTTCCTCGCGCAGGTGCTCTGTGGCGCTCGCCCTTATGTCGCCATCAAAATCCAGTATAAACAGCCGCTTGCGATCACTTTCTGAAGCCGTTTCGCTGTTTTTGAGGCGCTTTTTGGCAGCCTTGGCAGCGGCCTTCTCAGCCTTGTGTCTGGCCTTGAGTTCAGCCTTGTGGACCTCCGGATCCGCCACCGCGGCACGCATGGCGTCACCGACTTCCTGGTAGCGATCATTGAGCTTGCTGATCTCGATATGACCTTTGCGCTCGCCCCGGTGGCGCTGGCTGAGCGCGAGGATGGCTGTGACCACCAGCAGAATGGCCGCGACAATGGTGATGGCCCGGGCAAGAAACAGCCCGTATTCGTAAAGGTATTCCAAGGAGTTACTCCTGTGTCAGTTCGCCGATGCAGTGGCGGATGAGTTGCCCCGCAATCGAGGTGGGTGGCGGCACCTGGGGCAGTTGCCGGTAATGATACCAGCCAGCATCGGCGATCTCTGTCGGATCGCAGACAATATCGCCACCTGCATACTCGGCAAAAAATCCCAGCATCAGCTGGCTGGGGAAGGGCCAGGATTGGGACGCGAAGTAGCGCAGGCGGCGCACTTCCACCCCGACTTCCTCGCGCACCTCCCGGTGCAAAGTGTCCTCGGCGCTCTCGCCAGCTTCGATAAACCCCGCCAGAGTGCTGTACATATTGCCCGGGAAGCTGGCGTTGCGGGCCAGCAGCAGCTCCTCGCCGCGGGTGACCAGAACGATGACGCAGGGGTTGATGCGCGGGTAGTTGACCGTGCGGCAGGGCGCGCAGCGCATGGCGCGCTCAACCACGTCAACGCTCATGGCACCGCCGCAGCGGCCGCAGAACTGATGATCGCGCTCCCAGGCCAGCAGCTGCGAGGCGCGGCCAACCAGGGCAAAGAGGCCGTCATCAACCCGCCCCAGCAGCTGGTAAAGATTGCCGCGGGCAAAGCGCATCGGATCAGGCTCGATGCCCGCATCAATCTCAACGGCGTAACAGGGACGGCCGTGCCAGTACCCGAGAAACTGCTCACGCATCACCAGCCAGCCGGTGGCCTGCAGCTCCGCGCGCTGCAGCAGTGGCTCGCGGGCGCCAATGTCGGTGACCACCTGCCCGTGCTGGAAAACCAGGTGCAGCGCGTCCTCCAGACTGTCGGGCGGCCGGTTGTCTGGCTGAAAACTCATGTGCGCACCCTCTCCCGCCAGAGCACCTTGCCACCGCTGGCGCCGGCGATCGCTTCCAGCTGGGCCTCGTGCGCAGCCAGCTCCTCTGCACTGGCTCTGGGTATCACCAGAGCCGGGCGACGGGCCGGCAGGCGCCGGATACCTTCAGTGCGGCCACTGCCGTCGGCCTCACCCGGGCCGTGATCCGCCAACTGGAATGCGGTCTGGCCGCCCGTCATCGCCAGATAGACGTCAGCGAGGATCTCGGCATCCAGCAGCGCACCGTGCAGGTCGCGCTGCGAGTTATCGACGGTATAGCGGCTGCAGAGCGCATCGAGGTTGTTGCGCTGCCCCGGGTGCCGCTGCCGCGCCATGATCAGGGTATCGGTCACCGCACAGATGGATTCAAGCCCGGGATGGTGCTCATCCAGACGCCTCAGCTCCGCATCCAGGAAGCCCACATCGAAGGGGGCGTTATGGATAACCAGCTCGGCGCCCCGAACAAAGTCGAGAAACTCGGCGGCTATCTGCGCAAACCGGGGCTTGTCGGCAAGGAACTCACTGGTGATGCCATGCACCTCGATCGCACCCTGATCGATATCGCGCTCGGGATTGATATAGCGATGGAAATGGTTCCCGGTCAGACGCCGGTTCACCAGCTCAACGCAGCCGATTTCGATGATCCGGTGGCCCTGGTTGACCTCCAGACCCGTGGTTTCCGTGTCCAGTACTATCAGTCTCATTTGCGCTCCTCGTCGCGCCCGTTGCAGCGCAGTGCGGCGCCCCAGCCTCCCGGCACCGGCTTGCCACTGCAGAGTCCGCGGGCAATGCTCTCCATCTGTCTCATGCGGCGTGATCACCCTGCCGCGGCGTGTGCGCCGCCGGGTTCGGCACGCCCAGACCGATCAGTCTGGCGCTGCGGCGGGCGCGGCGCAAAGGCCGAGCCCTGCCGCCGACCTGTTTGATCGCGTGGACCAGATAAATGTCCCCCAGAGGC
>JBLRXF010000201.1:5623-5919 GCA_047920875.1 Haliea sp.
CCTTCGCTCCAGCCATTAACCGCAGCGGCAGAGCGGCCCACACGACCCTCACCCATGACCGACACAGGACTCAGATAACGGCAGGATTCAGCCTCGCAGCCCAGCAGGCGCAGCCAGTCCAGGAGGCGCGAGCTGCTCACCGGGCGGTGGCTTTGCCACAGCGGGTGGCCACCCAGCCCCCGCAGCCGGTGAACGGCTCCCAACAGGCTCCAGGGGTTGAAGCCGAGCAGCAACAGCTGGCCGTGCGGCGTCAGCACCCGCTGCAATTCACGCAGCACCTGGTGCGGCTCCTGGGC
>JBLRXF010000202.1:0-5885 GCA_047920875.1 Haliea sp.
CTTCGATCCGAGCCGTCCGCTCAAGCGTGCAGCCGGTGAGAACATCGGCGGCAACCTCAGCCCCATGCAGCGCATTCAGATGGCCATGGTGCAGACCATTGCCGATCACCGCGATCAGATCTTCCGCCGCCTGGAAGTGATGGCGGGCGAAGCCCTGCGCACCGGCAAGCTGACCATCGCCGGGGAAGACTACCCCACCGTGGAGCTGGACTTTGGGCGTCATGCCAACAACTCCGTGACTCTCACTACCACTGCCCGCTGGGGTGAAGATGGCGTCAGCCCGCTGGCCGATGTCGAGACCTGGGCCATGGGTGTGCTGCAACGCTCCGGCGCGAAGCCCTCCGATGTGGTCATGGATGTGGATGCATGGAAGTTGTTCCAGGCCGATCCCATCGTCAAGGAGCGCCTCGACACCCGCCGCGTCACCAATGCCGTGATGCAGATGGGCGGCCCTGCCGATGTGGGCGGTACCTACATGGGCAGCATCGACGGCTACAACCTGTTCGTCTACGCCGACTGGTACATCGACCCGGCAGACGGACAGGAAAAGCCAGTGCTGCCTGCCCACACCGTCTTGCTCGGTGGCAGCCGCATCGAAGGCGTCCGCGCTTTCGGCGCAATCCGCGACGAAGAAGCGGGCTATCAGGCCATGCCGATCTTCGTCAAGAGCTGGGTGGAGAAGGATCCCTCTGTGCGCTACGTGCTGAGCCAGTCCGCTCCGCTGGTGGTGCCCACCCGCATCAACCACACCTTCCGCGCCACTGTGCGCTAAGGCTGTCACGGATAAGGAGTCGCCATCATGAGCGAGTATCAAGCCGTGGAACTGCTGGGCATCGCGCCCGGCAAGACCATCAACCCCGGCCAGACCTTCACCGCCAAGCAGGCCAACCTCAAGGCCGAAGAGATCAAGTCGCTGCTCGCCAGCGGCGTGATCGTGGAAGTGGTGAAGCAGGCCGAAGAAGATCCGGAAGCTGCTGAAAAGGCCGCTGCTGAAAAAGGGCAGGGCTAAGCCATGCGCGGCATCACCGCCATCGTTATCCACTGCGCGGATACCCCCGCGCAGATGGATGTCGGCGCGGCGGAGATCCGCGCATGGCATACCGACCCGCCACCTCGCGGCAATGGGTGGCGGGACATCGGTTATCACTGGGTGATCCGCAGGGATGGCACGGTGGAACAGGGCCGCGACGAATCCGTGGCCGGCGCGCATGTTGCCGGTCACAACACCCACTCGATCGGCATTTGCCTGGTCGGTGGGAAACACGGGGCGGATTACACCCGCCAGCAATGGGCTGCCCTCGATGCGCTGGTGCAGCACATCACCGGGCGCTACCCGGGCGCGAAGGTGATCGGCCATCGTGATCTGGACAAGGGCAAACAGTGCCCGCAGTTCGATGCCGCCGCGTGGTGGAACCATGGCTGATCACCCAAACCCCGCGATGCGCTGGCGCAACATGCGCCGCATGGCCTATCTGGCGCTGTGCATGGCGATCCTCGAAACCATCGCCCTGCTTCTGGCCGTGTATCGCGGCATCGCGCCCGAGCTGCTCTCTGCCTCGGCTGGCTGGGTGGGCGCGTCCTACCTGCTGTGGGGCGGGATCATCGGCGCATACATGGGCGTGAGCGGTACCGCCGATGCCTGGGGATTCAAGCAGTGATCGGCGGCAAGCTGATCATCGCCGCCGTCGGGGCCGCCCTGCTGGCGGTGATCTGGGCGCACGGCCACAGCCATGGCCAGCGCACCGAGCGCCTGCACTGGCAGGGCCAGCAGGCCCGGGCCGTTGCCGAGGCCCGCGCCATTGAACACCAACGCTATGGAGATCTGCTCGATGCACTCAATACGCAATACCTGGAGCAGCGCAATATTGCTGATCGTCTCGATGGTGATCTTGAGCGGCTGCGCAACCGCCGCCCGCGTGTCGTTCGAGTGCCCGGCGATCCCGCCGCCACCGCCTGTGACGGCGCCACTGGACGTGAACTATCAGCAGATGATGGAAGAATTCTTGTCCGGATCGCTGCCCTCTGTGCCGACACGCAAGCAGACCTCCGTGCGTACAAACAGTACGCCGACAGCCTCCAGCAGCAGGGAGTGACCGATGCCCCTCGATGAGACAGACATCGACAAGATCGCTGAGCGGCTGGTGAAAAAAGTGCGCGCAGACAAGCACGAATTTTGGGTGGATCCAGAGTCGCACTACCACGATCACAAAAGATTCCGGAAGCTGGACGATGACGACATTCACACCCTGCGCGATTTGGTGATGGCCTACCGCAACGCGCGTGGGCTGTTTTGGAGGTCATTCCTCGGATTCGCGATCATCGGCTCGCTGGTGCTCGGTGCGCTCGGCATGGGCTTCAGGATCGGGGGTCACTGATGGACGACGTGTTCGCCGACATGCACGCCGCCGTATTCGACACCCTGGCCCATCAGGCCACGCTCGAAGGCCAACCGGTGCGCGCTATCCCTACCTACAACGTGGAGCTGGTGGGTGAGTTTGGCCAGGTGGTCGAGCGCCGCACCACGCTGGCATTCCTTAAGAGTGAAGCGCCCAACATCAAGCGCGGCCAGGCGGTCACGTTTAACAGCAAGGCCTACAAGGTCGATCAGACCAACAAGGAAGACGAGCACGTGATCGAGGTGTTTGTGAAATGAGCATGAAGATCGACACCAGCGACGTGAAGAATGCCCGCCGCCTGCTGCGCGGCATTCGTGGCGGGATGGAGAAGGCGAGTTTTCGCGCGGTGAACCGCGTCGCCAGCAAAACCCGCACCGCTGCCAGCAAGGGGATCCGTTCTCAGGTGCGCCTGCCTGCCAGCTATGTGAATGAGAACCTGAAGGTGACGAAAAAAGCCAACAGCAAAAACCCCACCGCCACTATCAGCGCCCGGGTGCGTCCCACTCGCCTGGCCCGCTATGGTGCCAAGCAGATGACCAAGGCCGCGCCCCGCGCCCGTGGCGATTCGCGCCGGGGTATTGGTGCCGGTCGCAAGCAGGGTGGTGTGTCGGTGCATGTCAGCCGCCAGCGCAGCCGGGCGAAGATGGGCAAGGCATTTTTGATCCCGCTGAAAAATACCGACATGTTCGGCGTGTTTGTGCGCATGGGGCCAGGGCAAAAAAACATCAAGCACCTGTACGCCCCGAGCGTCGATCAGCTGTTCCGCAGCTGGCGCGACGGTGAGCGCGGCGATGTGCAAGACCAGCTCGCCACCGAATACAAAAAACAACTCCGTCATGCCCTGCGGCAGGCGGTGAAACGATGAGCACCAAGGCCACGCAGATCACCGATGCCGTGCTGGCCCTGCTTGAGGGCATCACCCCGGCCAACGACTACAACACCGATGCCGGTCTGCGCACGGAGCGCAGCTATCTGGATATCGACCCGGACGACAGCGAGTTTTACCCGGCGATCCTGATCCGCACCACGGGCGATCCGGTCGAGCAGGCCCGGCCCAATCCGGCCCAGGCGCGCCGCTCGCGCACCATCACCTGCGAGGGCTACGTGTGGGCCGGTGGCGACGATTACGAACCCGATATGGACGATCTGGCAGAGGACATGCTGCGGGCGCTGTTGCCCGCTACCAGCAAGGATGCTCTGAATGGACTCGCCATCGATGTGTCCCTCACGGGCGCAGATTATGAGCATCCTGCAGAGGGCTCAAATGTTGCGGTGGTGCGCTACACCGTCACCGCCAGTTACGCAGTCAGTTACTAACCCAGCGACAAACAAAGAGGAACGCAATCATGCAAACAGGCGGTAAGATTTTTCGCGGTGACGTTCGCATGAACGTCAACCTGCCCAACGGCGATGAGACTGGTTTTCTGCCAGCGCAGAACGCCAGCGCATTTCAAATCGTGGTACCCGAGCCGGAGGTCACTGAGCGTATCAGCAAGATGCGCGACACCGCTGGCCAGGTGCTGGATGCCGTGTCTGAGGTGCAGCCCCATCAGCTCAACATCACCTTCGACGGTTTCAACGGCACGCTGCTGGCAACCGCGTTCAACGGCGCGCTAAACACCTACAGCACCGATGCCGTAACCGGCGGCGCTGCGCAGATCCTCGCGCGTGTCGGTGCAGGCGTGAGTGTTGGACACTACAATATCAGCAACGTCGTGGTGAAAGACGATAACGCAGGCGAACCCGGCACCACCACCTTCACCCTCGGCGAGGACTACACCATCGAGGCCCGTCTCGGTCTGATCGTGGCGCTGGCCGATGGCCTGATCACCGAGGGCGAATTGCTGCACATCACCTTCAACGCCGCCGCTGCCGATGGCGATGTGATCCGGGGTGCGGCTGTGTCCGAGATCACCGCCTCCATCATCTTCGATGGTATCGACAAGGTGAGCGGTCAGTCGATGATCGGCGAGTTCGATCGCGTGGTGCTCTCCGGCTCCGGCAATTTCGATTTCCTGGCGGACGAGTTCAACGCCGTGGAGATCGTCGGTCGCGTGATCACCCTCGAAGGTGCCACCGAGCCCTACCGCCTGCGCTTCCCGAACGCGGCAGCATAAGGGAGTAGGCAAGCATGGCCGGTGGGAACGACGAGCGCGTCAATCTCCTCATCTCCGCCCTGGTGGATGGGCTGGAGAATGTCGCCTCGCTCACCGGTCAGCTCAAAGAGCTGGAAGGGGAAGGCCAGAAACAGATCCCCGACAATACCAAGGACATGCGAGAGGGTGCCACGGAAACGGGCGGCGCTATGGAATCCCTCCGCGCCAATATTGGCAAGGTCGTTGCAGTAGGCGCAAGCCTGGGCGCTCTTGCCAAATTCATGAAATCTTCTGCCGATGCGAGCATGGAGGCGGACACCCGCTTCCGCACGCTGGAGCAGTCGATCAAGACCACCGGACGCGAGTCCGAGATCACCGCCGATCAGATCCGCGAAATGTCGCGCGAGCTGGCCCTCGGCACCCTGGCTAGCACCGAAGAGGTCGAGAAGGGCGCCGCCGCGCTGATGACCTTCCGCAATGTTGGCACCGACTCCATGCAGCAAGTGCTGGAGCTGTCGCAAGATCTGGCTCAGTCCGGGTTCGGATCGCTGGAATCAAATGCCAAACAACTCGGCAAGGCCCTGGAAGATCCTGCGCAAGGGATGAGCCAGCTATCCCGTGCAGGGATCACTTTCACCAAGGAACAGCAAAAGGTCATCAAGAGCCTGCAGGAAACAGGGCGCGAAGCCGAGGCCCAGGCGATGATTCTGGCCACCGTTTCCGAGCAGGTAGGGGGCGTAGGCCGTGCCGCTGCCGAGGGGCTGGAAGGCACACTCGACACCTTGCAGCAGCGCTGGACGGAACTCAAAGAGGCGCAAGGCGATGCGATTCAGCCAGCCCTCACCGCGTTCTATGAGCAGCTCACCGAGGTGCTGGTTTGGGTGACGGAAAACCTGGACAGCATCCACGCCGCCGCCAAGGCTGCCGGGCTGGTGCTGACCGCGCTGGGCGCACAGAAGATCATCACCGGGATCGCAGGGGTCGCCACTCAGATGGGCGCTGTCACCACCAGCGCTACCGCTGCGGCTGTCGCCACCCGTGCCCTGAATGCCGTAATGAAGGCAGCGCCCTGGATTGCCGCAGCCTACGCCATCACGGAAGCAGGTAGCGCGCTATGGGGCTGGAAGCAGGCGGCAGACGAAGCCGCCGATGCCGAGGCACGCTACCAGCAAACCCTCGCAGATCAGCAGGAGCTCTATGCCCGCCTCAGCGAGGAAACGGGCACCGCCATCACCAGCATGGAGGCTTTCACCCAGGCCAAACGTGACGGCATCGTGGTCATGGACCAGACCACCGGGCAATGGCGCGCCGCCGCCGATGTGCTGGACGAAGAGCTGTCATCCGCCATGCGGGAGACCGCAGACCAGCAGGCCCGCATCAACTACCAGATGGA
>JBLRXF010000203.1:0-5875 GCA_047920875.1 Haliea sp.
AGCGTTCCGGCTGCGGATTGCGCTCAACTTCAAGGGCCTGCAGTACGAATCCATACCGGTCGATCTGGTGGCCAATGAGCAGCGTCAGGCCGGCTATCTGCAGCTGAACCCGCTGGGTCTGGTGCCAGCGCTTGCTACCGCCGAGGGAGAGCTGCTGACCCAGTCCATCGCTATTCTCGAGTGGCTGGAGGAGCAATATCCGCAGCCACCGCTGTTGCCAGCGGACGCGCTTGGCCGGGCCCGGGTCCGGGCCATGGTGCAGACCATTGCCTGCGACATTCACCCCTTGAACAACCTGCGGGTGCAGCGTTATCTGCTGGACACGCTCGGGGCGTCCGAGGAGGCCAAGCTGGCCTGGTACCACCACTGGATCGCGCTGGGCTTTGCGGCCCTGGAAGCGCAGGTGACGGGTGAATGCTACTGCTACGGCGAGCAACCCAGCCTGGCGGATGCCTGCCTGCTGCCGCAAATGTTCAATGCCCGGCGTTTTCATCAGGATCTTCAGCCATTTCCGCGCCTGTGTGCCATTGCACACCATCTGGAACAGCTCCCGGCCTTCGCCGCCGCGACGCCCGAGGCAGTCGCTCCTGTTCAGACACAGACTTAACCCCTTGCAGCAAGTGAGACCCCATGATTGATCAGCAACCGATTCTCATCGCCCACGCGCAGCAGACCTGGCGCGATAAAGATGCCGCTCGCAGTCCTCTCGATGCACTGGAGCTGGTGGCACGCGCAGCGGTGGACAATGCCGGCTGCGCCGGCCTGGCCCAGCGCATTGACACGGTTGTCACCATTCCGTTTCTGGCGACTCAGGTGCCTGATCTCGCCGGCTTGATGCCGACTCACCCCGGTGCCGCACTGTGCCAGCGCCTCGGCTTGCAGGCCCAAACCTTCAGCACCGATGTCGGCGGCAATACGCCCCAGCTGCTGGTGAACTTTTTCGCGGATCGGCTGGCCGCCGGTACTTCGCGCGTTGTGCTGCTCACCGGAGGGGAGCTGTTTGCAGCCCTGTTCGCGGCACTATCCTCGGGGCATGACATCAGTCACTGGCAGCAGGGTGGCGCTGAGCCAGCGATCCAGCTTGGGTCGCCAAGGGAGCCCTGCAGTCCGCTGGAGGCGGCCCACGGTCTGTTCGAGCCGATCAATACCTATCCCCTGTTCGAAAGCGCCCTGCGCCACGCCCGGGGCTGGGATCGCCATGCGCACCTCAAGCGTCTGGGGCGCCTGGTGAGCGACATGAGTGCGGTCGCGGCGCAGAACCCCCACGCCTGGCGCGGCGATTTTGTCACTCCCGAACAGGCGCTGGATACCGGTGCCGGCAACCGCATGATCACCTGGCCCTACACCAAGATCATGAATGCGATCCTGGCGGTGGACATGGCGGCGGCGGTGATCATGACCACGGTGGGTGAGGCGCGGCGACTGGGTATTGACTCTGAACGCTGGGTTTACCTGCGCGGTGGCGCGGAAGCCAACGATATCTGGAATGTCAGCGAACGGCCGGTCCTGCACCAGTCACCGGCACTGAAGGCTTCTGCTGCGGCGGCTCTGGGTATGGCCGGCCTGACTCTGGGGCAGATTGACCGCTTTGATCTGTACAGCTGCTTCCCCTCCGCCGTGCAGGTCGCAGCAGAGGCCGTCGGCCTTGAGATTGACGATCCGCGCGGAGTCACGGTTACCGGCGGCCTGACCCTGTTTGGCGGTCCGGGCAACAACTATTCGCTGCACGCCGTCGCCGAGATGGTGGCGCAGCTGCAGGCGGACAAGGGGCGCCACGGGATGGTGACCGCCAACGGCAATTACCTGACCAAGCACGCGGTGGGTATCTATTCCCGTGATCCGGGTGACAAGCCCTGGCCTCTGGCGCGCCCTGATCTGCAAACCACGCTGGATGCTGCACCGCGGCTGCATGTGGACCCGACGGCAGAGGGTGTGGGAACTATTGATGCCTGCGCCGTCGCTTTCGACAGGGATGGGCCCAGCAGGGGGATTGTCCTCGGTCACATGGAGGACGGGTCCCGGTTTATTGCCAACACGCCCAAGGGTGACAGTGCCGTGCTCGAGCGCCTGCTGGCGGCGGATCCGGTCGGTGAGCAGGGCCGCGTAACCCGCGGTGACAAGGTGAATTGTTTTGAACTCTGAACCTGTGAACAGCGGTGAACCTGCGGTGAGCGCAGGGGCGGTGGCAGCAGCGCTCGGCGCCAGCCTGTGCCCCGGCACTGAGGCGATTATCGATCTCAGGCGCCTGTCCGGCGGCGCCAATATGGAAACCTGGGCTTTCGATCTGGCCGTCGAGGGCAGCAGCCGGGCGCTGATTCTGCGCCGGTCGCCGCTCGGGGCCGCCGCCGAGTCTGACTCGCCCCTGGCGCAACTACCTCTGACTGCAGAAGCCGCACTGCTGCCGCTGGCGGCTGCGCAGGGCGTGCCGGTGCCCACTGTCCTGCGGGTGCTGACCCCGGAAGAGCCCCTGGGTCCCGGTTACATCATGAGCCGGGAACGGGGCGAGGCCCTGCCCGGGCGGATTCTGGCCGACGACCGTTACCGCAGCGCCCGCAAGCACCTGGCCCGCCAGTGTGGCGAAACTCTCGCCCGCATTCATCAGGTGTACCCCGAGCAGCTGCCGGCGGAGGTTCCCAACCAGAGCCTGCTGCAGCGGCTGGCGCAGCAGCAGGGCCTGCTGGATCGCTATGGCAACAGCTCGCCGGTACACCAGCTGGCGCTCAACTGGCTGGTGGACAACGCGCCGGAACCCGATCGCCACTGCCTGCTGCACGGCGATTTTCGCAACGGCAACCTGCTGGTGGACGAGCAGGGTCTGGTGGCGGTACTGGATTGGGAGCTGGCACACTGCGGCGATCCGGCGGAAGACCTTGGCTATCTCTGCGGCAATGTCTGGCGCTTTGGCCGCTCCGACAAGCCGGTGGGCGGTTTTGGCGAGTATGAGGATCTGCTCGAGGGCTATCGCTCGGTCGCGGGCTGGGCGCCAGACAGGGAAACCCTGCGCTACTGGGAGGTTTTCTGCGCTCTGGGCTGGGGCCTGGTGTGTTTGACCATGATTGATTTGTACCGCAGCGGTGCCGATCCGACCCTGGAGCGCGCCGCCGTTGGCCGGCGAGTGTCCGAGTCGGAAATCGACCTGCTGTTGTTACTGGAGGAATGAACCGTGAGCCAGACTGAACCCACTGAATTGCTGGCGGCGGTGCAGGCCTTCCTGCGCCAGCAGGTCCTGCCGCAGCTGGAGGGCTTCGACGCCTACACCACCCGCGTTGCCGCCAATAGCCTGTCCATTGTCAGCCGCGAATTGCGCGGTCGAGCTGCCATCGAGGCGCTCGACGTTGCCGCCGGTGCCCGCTGGCTGCCCGCTGGCAGCGCCGATGATCCGGCACGCGCCCTCAGTCTCGCGCTGCGCGAGCGCAGCCTGACGCCGGATGCCGACCTGCTGGCGTATCTGCGCGAACGCACCCTGCGCCAGATGGCCATCGACAATCCGCGGTATTCCGGCTTCCGTCTTGGCTGCGAGCGCTGGCCCGAGCTGGCGGCTGCGGCGAGCTTGAGCGCCCCGGAGGCAAACCAATGAGCGCACTGATCCGGGCACAGCTGCAGAATGTTCTTGCTCGCCTCGATACCTTTATCGAGGCAGAGCTGCAACCCCTGGAGGCGGCCGGCGACAACCGGCGCTTCTTCGACCACCGCCGCGAATATGCGCGCACCGACTGGGATCGGGAAGGCCTGCCCCACGCCGACTGGGAGGCGCTGCTGGCCGAGGCCCGGGCCCTGGCCCGGGAGGCGGGCTTTCTCGGGTTTGCCCTGCCGGCAGAGTACGGCGGTGGCGACGCCAGCAATCTCGATATGGCGGTGGTCCGCGAACACCTGGCGGCCAAGGGCATCGGCCTCCACTGCGACCTGCAGAACGAGCACAGCATCGTCGGCAATTTCCCCACCACCCTCGCGTTTCGCGACTTCGGCAGCCAGGAGCAGCGCGACGCGTTTATTCCCGGCAGTATCGAGGGGACCATTGGCGTGGCCTTCGGCCTGACCGAGCCCGAGCACGGCTCCGACGCCACCTGGCTGGAAACCACCGCGGTGGCGGAAACCCGGGATGGCGTCGCCGGCTGGCGTCTCAACGGCACCAAGATGTGGACCACAGGAATGCACCAGGCCACGCATGTGCTGGTATTCGCCCGCAGTGACGGCAAGCAGGGCAGCGCCCGCGGCATTACCTGCTTTGTGGTGCCCAACCCCAGCGAGGGCCTGCGCATCGAGGAGTGGCTGTGGACTTTCAACATGCCCACCGACCATCCTCGGGTGGCGGTGGACAATGTCTGGGTCCCGGACACTGCCATTCTCGGCGAACCGGGCCTGGGCCTGGCCGTGGCCCAGCATTTCGTGCATGAAAATCGCATCCGTCAGGCAGCCTCCAGCCTGGGCACCGCGCGTTACTGCATTGCGGAATCGGTGGCTTATGCCCGTGAGCGGCATACTTTCGGCAAGCCGCTGGCGGGCAACCAGGCCATTCAATTCCGCCTTGCCGAGCTGCACGCGGACTACGAACTGGTCAAGGCCCTGACCTTCCAGGTAGCGGGAGAAATGGACCAGATGTCCAAGCGGGAGGTGGCGGAGCGGCTGTCAGACAAGGTGGCGATCTGTAATTACCGCGCCAACAAGCTGGCCTGCGAGGCCGCCGATGCGGCCATTCAGATACACGGCGCCATGGGTTATTCACGCTACAAGCAGTTCGAGCATCATTACCGCCATCATCGCCGCTACCGCATCACCGAAGGTTCCGACGAAATCCAGCTGCGCAAGATCGCCGGCCACCTGTTCGGGTTTATTGGCGGCCGTTAGCCCAGGGCCGCTGCTATGGCTGCTTTGGCCCGGGTCGCAGTGTCGCTGCGCAGGACTATTGTCTTGTCCATCTGTTCCCCGTAGCCGGTCGTGTCACTTTCGGTCAATTTTTTTGCCGGCTGGCATCATTGCCATCTGCGGCGGCAGCTTACACTATGCGGCTTCTCTTTTTGTCTCACTCAGCAACGAGGATCCGCATGACACATACTGCCTACATTTACGACGCTGTGCGCACGCCGCGCAGCAAGGGCAAGGCTGGCGGCAGCCTGTACGAGGTGAAGCCGGTGGACCTGGGCGCCGGCCTGCTGCGGGCGCTGCAGGCGCGCCACGATCTGGATACGTCCTACGTCGACGATGTGGTCATGGGCTGCGTTACCCCGGTGGGAGAGCAAGGCTCTGATATTGCCAAGATGATCGTGCAGAACGCGGACTGGGACGAGTCCGTGGCCGGTGTGCAGCTGGACCGCTTCTGCGCCTCCGGGCTTGAGGCAGTCAATATCGCAGCGCAGAAGGTGGCATCGGGCTGGGAAGACCTGGTGGTTGCGGGCGGCGTTGAATGCATGTCCCGGGTGCCCATGGGCAGCAATGGCGGTGCCATGGGCGGCGACCCGGCCTTCAGCCTGAAGAGCGGTTTCGTTCCCCAGGGTATCGGCGCCGATACCATTGCGACCCTGGAAGGCTGGAGCCGTGAGGATGTGGACGCCTTCGCCCTGGAATCCCAGCGCCGCGCAGCCCATGCCCGCGACAGCGGCTACTTTGACCGCTCCGTCATCCCCGTGCTGGATCGCAATGGCCTGACCATTCTGGAGCGCGACGACTTCATCAAGCCCGATACCACGCTGGAAGGGCTGGCTGGCCTGAAGCCCTCCTTTGCCATGCCCGGTCAGCTCGGCTTTGACGACGTGATTCTGGCCAAGTACCCGACCCTGGACAAGATCAACCACGTACACACCCCCGGCAATTCCTCGGGCATCGTCGACGGCAGCAGCGCGGTGCTGATCGGCAGCGAGAAGGCCGGCAAGGATCTGGG
>JBLRXF010000204.1:0-5868 GCA_047920875.1 Haliea sp.
GTAACAGGCCGGACATGCCCACCAGCAAAATCTCGCCGCTGGCGGTTTGTACCGCGGAGGACAGGCTGGAGCGCGAGGGGTGACGCCAGCCGCGCAGGCTGCCGCCGTCGGCGCTGCTCAGCACCAGCCCTCCGGCCCCCACCATCAGTACATGCCCGTCAGCCAGCACGGTGCCACCGTAGAGGCTGTAGCGCTGACTGTTGGGCAACTCTTCCCAGCTCACGCCCCCATCCACAGAACGGAACACGTGCCCGCGCAAGCCGTAGGCGTAGAGCTCACCCGCTCGCACCGAGACACCAAACAGGCTGCCATCGTAGAGATCCTCCACCCGTTCCCAGCTGTCGCCCGCATCGCCGGAGTAGTACAGCAGGCCCGCCTCACCGCTGAGGTACAAACGCCCATCAGTGGCAGCAGTGATGGCGTAGTAGTGAAAGCGCTCGGGGTTCTGGATCCCGGCAATGGCCACCTCCCAGTCCGCCCCCGCGTTGGAGGTGCGGTACAGCATGCCGTAGGCACCCAGGGCATAGCCGTGGTTGGCGTCCAGGAACAGCACATCAAGGAAAGGGTCCGCGGGACCGGTGACGACGGCATCCGCGGCATCTTCCGCGGCGAAGCTCGCCTCCTCCAGAGCATATTCCAGCGCTTCCAGCAGCGTTTCATCGTCAGTTGCCGCAAGCGCCTCTTCCAGCTCCTGTGCCCGACGCTGCGCCCAGGCCAGGTACTTGCGATTGGCGGCATTGCCGTCGAACTGCAGGTTCCAGCTCTCGCCGCCGTCATTGCTGTGGAGGATGACCCCCGCGTGGCCTACCGCCCAGCCCAGTTCTGGCCGCGGAAAATGCAGGGCAGTGAGGGTGACGCTGACCGGCACCGGGGCCTGGCGCCAGCTGGCGCCGTGATCGTCGCTGAAAATGATGACGCCGCGCTCGCCCACGGCGACCAGGCGATCGCCCGCGCGGGCAATATCGAGCAATTGCATGCTGGCGGGATCGTCAAAGGTCACCGCCGGCAGGAAAGCGAAGTCCTCAGCCGCGCGCAGCGGCGCGGGCAGGAGGCAGCAGAAAATCAATGCGGCGAGGCGCAGCGGCCTCGCCAGAGACGTCAGGCAGCCCACCACAATCAACCTAGCGGCGGCCAGCCCGGCGCAGTGCAGCGGGCGTGAAGTCCTCAAAGTTACCGACATAGTCGAAGTCGTACTGGTAACCGCGCTCTTCATTGTCCAGGCCGATCACCACATAGCGCCCGGAGATCAGGTCGTGCAGAGACTCAGCGGCAATCCAGGGCACTTTCACCTGGTAGTGCTGAACCTTGTGCCCTTCCTTCACCCGCCACAGCTCGCCGCGGCCATCGTAGTGATCCACCACCGCAATCTGCCAGGTATCCTCATCCACGTAGAAGGTGCGACGGGCGTAGATGTGGCGGGCGCCTTCCTTCAGCGTGGCTTCCACCACCCAGACCCGGTGCAGTTCATAGCGCAGGTACTGCGGATCCATGTGCCCCGGCTTGATGATGTCCGTGTACTTGAGATCGCCGCGACGCAGGGCATAGGCGTTGTAGGGGATATAAAGCTCCTTCTTGCCCACCAGTTCCCAGTCGTAGCGATCGGGGGCACCGTTGAAGAGGTCGAGGTCGTCCGCGGTGCGCAGACCGTCGGAAGCAACGCCCGGCCCGTCATAGGCGATGCTGGGTGCAAGCCGGACCCGCCGCTGACCGGCGTTGTAGACCCAGGCGGACCGGGGCTCCTTCACCTGGTCCACGTTTTCGTGCACCAGCAGGACGTCACCCTCGAGCCGCGCAGGCGCCAGGATGCGTTGCAGGAAGACAAACAGGCGGTTGGGATTGGGGTTGGCGGGGAAGCGGTTGGCGAAAATGGCCTCCTCCTCGAACAGCACGGGCGCAAAGGCGCCATTGGCCTGCACCGGCGCCTGAATATAGCGACGCTTGACCCCCAGGCCGGTGCGATAGCGGGTAACGTGGTTCCAGATGATCTCGATGCCGGTTTCAGGGATCGGAAACGGCACATTGGCACGGAAATTCACCAGACCGTTGCCGCCCGCGACCAGGTCGGTTCGGGTTGCCCACTCCTTGATCAGCTCATATTCGCTGTCCGGGAGATTGGCGCTGCGGCGGGAGGGGTAGACCGGCATCTGATAGGTATCGGGGTAGCGCTTGAACAGGGCCATCTGTCCGGGTGAGAGTTTGTCCGCGTATTGATCAACGTTCGCCGCGGTAATGGTAAACAGGACTTCGTCGGCCGCAAAGGGGTCCACCAGGCGCTCGCCGACCGTGTAGCCCGCAGGCAGCTCCATGATCCCGCCCTCCCAGGGAGGGATACTGCCATCGGCATTGCCCGCGCGCTCTGCGCCCATGGGGGTGAGTTCGTCGCCGCCCAGACGGGCCGCTTCCTCAGGGCTGATCTTTGCCAGGGCCAGGCTGCTACCCAGACCGAGCAGGGACGCGAGGCCCGCGGCCATCAGTGTCTTGGTCATGCAATCACTCCTTGTTATGTACTTGCTAGAATGCGACGGAAAAACTCACGGAAACAAAATCCCGATCGATCAATTCATCATAGTCTGCACCGAAGAAACTGGTGTAGGAAATATCGGCACGGTAGACGTTCATGTAATCGGCGATGACGCCGAGGCTCAGGGCAATGCGGTCCTCAATGAAGTTCGGCGCCGGAGAGGTACCTTTGACATCGTGGGACCAGGCCATGTTCGGGGTCAGGTTGACGCCGGCAAAGACATCCGTGTACTCCAGGCTGGCGCGCACGCGATAGCCCCAGGAGAAGTCGTCGGTGAAGCCCTCACTGGTGCAGTAATCGCCGTTGCTGTTGGGCCGGATGCCGGCAAAAGCCTCGGCTGCAGGGTGCGAGTCACAGGCCACCGGCGAACCCGGCCACAGCGGGAACTGGCTGCCAAAGGGTTCAAAGTCGCCCACCCCGTAGCTGGGCGAGCGGCCATAGTTGATGCCGTCTTCCATACCACCGAGGAACACCGCACCGACCTCGGTGGCGAAAGACAGTCGCTGGGCGCCAAATACCTGCTCAAAAAACTTGATGAACGTCATCTGTGCCTGGGTGTAGGAGACCTTGTCGTATCCCGCGACGTAGCCGCCCGGCCCCGCCGCCAGCGTCCTCGGCAGCATGCGCGACCACTCCGCGGCAGTACCCAGGGCGACTGCCTGCAGCAGGTCCGTGGTATTGATCTGCAGTGGGAAATCCGGCCGGTGACTCAGCTCACCCGACACTGCCCAGGCGCCAAGATTGGTGGCGAACGTCAGGCCCCAAAGCTCAATGTCTTCGGGAAATTCAAAGAAATAATCGGGATTGGCGCCAAAATTGACCGGCAAGCCGAAGGCTACGGTGGCATTGTTGGCGCTGAAAATGGGCGTGCGGCTGTGATAATTCATGTGGTACAGGCCGAACTCGGTGCCGTTGAAAGCCTCGGCGTAGTAGCGGAAGGCCACACCCCACTGCCCTGAGTCCGAAGCCTCCTGGTCGGCGCTGCGTGGCAGAATCAGGCCCGCCGCCTCCGCCGAGCCGTCAGGCACCGCGTTGGAAATGGTCAGGTAATTGCAGCCACCACCGTAGGGGTCTGCCGCATTCCAGTAGGTCCCGCACTCATCAAGAATGGTGCGCTGCCAATCGTACTGAAGGAACGCTTCAACGCTTAAGTCACCGGTGAGTCCATAGTTGGCGTAGACCATGCCAACGGGCAACAGGGCCTCCTTGATCTCGGAGCCGGGCTTGCGCAGTGCGGTGACATCGAACGGGTTGATCACATTGATGCCGTTCTGGATAAAGGTGCTTTCGCCCCAGCTGAGAACCATGTTGCCCGCACGTACCTCCAGCGGGCTGTCGCCGGCCTGGAAGCTGCCGAAAACGTAGTAATCGAGAAATTCAATGCCGCGATAGCGGGCCAGGCGTTCGAAATCGGAGGTGTCCAGCTTGCGATTCGGTGCATAACCGTTGGCAGCATGCCCGTGAGGAACGTCACTGGTCCCCAGTTCATGGTCGTACCAGTATTTGAGACGAGTAAAAAAACCGTAGTTGTCCCGGGTCAGTTCCAGATCGTGGATGCCGCGGAACTGCAACGAAAACAGGTCGCCCTGGTCATAGTTGAGGTTGCCGTCGTCAGCGGTGCTGGACGAGGCGCGGCCCTTGCCATCGGCCGTATTGCCCGGTGCCAGCAGACCGTTGTTCGGGCTCTCGACCCGCCAGCTCGCGCCGATGGAAAGATTGGAGGAAAAATTGGCTTCAAAGGGACCCAGATCGAAGGTCAGCGCCGATGCGGGTGCGGTGAATCCCGCGGCTATGAGGGCGGCGAGAAGGGGTGACCGGGTTTTGCAAGGGTTACGGCCAGACGGTATTTTCATGGTCTCTTCTCCTGCGCGTTATCATTGGCGTTATAAACAGTGATAGTCGAAGTGTGGGCAATTTCCACCGTGGATGCGTTGTCCCGGATCAATTTTTCTCCACAGGGCTGGAACCGGCCGCCAAGCCGGCCCAGAGCAAGGTAGCGACATGAGCGATGACAGGACAGAGCAGAAACGGCTGGGCATGACCATGCAGGCACTGGCCTGGGTCGTCCTGATGGCCCTGCTGGCAGTGTGGTTCAACGATGTACTGGAGCGCCGACACAACCCCAACCGGGTGCTGGAAACCCGCTTTGCGGAGGACGGCATCCGCGAGGTGGTGCTGCAGCGCAATCGCGCCGGCCACTATGTCACCAGTGGCAAGATCAACGGTGAGCCGGTGGTGTTCATGCTGGATACCGGCGCTACCGGCGTGGCCATACCCGAAGACATCGCCCGCCGGCTGAATCTCCAGCGCGGCCGGGCCTACCGCACCCAGACCGCCAACGGCGTCGCCATTTCCTACGCCACCAGCCTGGATCGGGTCAGCGTCGGGGAGATCGCCCTGGGCAATGTCAGCGCGGGTATCGTGCCGGGGCTGCAAACCAGCGAAATTCTGCTCGGCATGTCGTCCCTCAAGCACATTGAATTCACCCAGCGCGGAGACCAGCTTATACTGCGACAATACCCTGGCTGAGGACGCCCATGACCCCTACCCTGAAAGGCCCCTGGGACCTGCCCGCAATAGAGCAGTTTCTGGATGAAGTACAGTTTCCCCTGCGCCTGGCCTGCACCAGCCGCGACGGTTATCCGCGGGTGGTGTCGGTGTGGTACGCGTATCAGGACGGCGCACTGCTGTGTGTATCGCACCGCAAATCAGCCCTGATCCGGCTGCTGGAGCAGGATCCGCGCGTGGGGTTTGAAATCTCCCCCAACGACCCGCCCTACCACGGCGTGCGCGGCCAGGGCAAAGTCAGCCTGGCACCGCTGGGAGATCACAATGTTCTGTAAGCCCTGCTGGACCGCTATCTGGGGCAGCAGGAATCCCGGGTCGGCAACTGGCTGCTGGCCCGCAAGGATGAGGAAGTACTGATTACCGTGCAGCCGGAGCGGCTGTTCAGCTGGGACTACCGCCAGCGCATGGCGGACGTCAGTGCGGGTCGGGCACCACAATAACCGGCACCGGGATCCGCGCCAGCAGCTCAGGATCTTCGCCGGTCAATTGCTGCAGCTCCGCCCGGTGCAGCAGCAGGGCTCCGCTGCGGGCCGGGGCCAGCAAGCGCTCCAGAGCCCGCGCGTCCTGCACAGGCAGCCGTTCGATCCGGTCGCACAGGGGCAGAGCCAGCAAGGCCTCCGGCACCGGCTCGGACAGTACCCGCAGGGGCCCGGTGCGCGGCGGGTGGCGTTCGTCCTGGAGCAGCACTGCGCAGGGGGCCTGCAGGATCAGGGCGCGGCAGTTGGAGCCCAGACGCAGTCCACCGCAGTGGGCGGACAAGCCCGCCTTGCCGAGCACCA
>JBLRXF010000205.1:0-5864 GCA_047920875.1 Haliea sp.
CGTGCGGGAAAAGATCATGCGTCAGCTCGGTGATGAGCTGCCCTATGCGGTGACCGTGGAAATCGAGGAGTTCAGCCAGGAGGCGACCATCCTCAATATCTCCGCGCTGATTCTGGTGGAGCGCGACGGTCAGAAGCGCATCCTGATCGGAGAGGGCGGCAGCCGCCTGCGCTCCATCGGCACCGATGCCCGCCGCGATATGGAAAGGCTGTTCGAAAGCAAGGTCATGCTGCGCCTTTGGGTCAAGGTGAAATCGGGCTGGTCTGACGACGAGCGTGCCCTGCGCAGTCTCGGTTACGATGATCGCTGAGTGCGACCTGGCCGCTATCCATGCGCGTAAACCTCCAGCCTGCCTATCTGCTGCACAGCCGCCCCTATCGGGACAGCAGTCTGCTGCTGGAAGTATTCACGGCTGAGCACGGCCGCCTTAGCCTGGTCGGCAAGGGCGCCCGGCGGCGCAGCCGCGGAGGCACACAGGCTGCCCTGCTGCAGCCTTTTCGACCCCTGCTGGTCAGTTTCGCGGGGCGCGCTGACATGAAACAGCTTGTGGCTGTGGAAGCGGCCGGCAGTGCGCCCCAGCTGCAGGCGGAACGCCTGTTTACCGGCCTGTATCTCAACGAGTTGCTGGTGCGGCTGCTGCAGCGTCAGGATCCCCAGCCAGAGCTGTTCGCCCGCTATGCCGATACTCTGCGGCGGCTCGCCTCGGGCAGTGCGGGGGATGCCTGCCTGCGCGAGTTCGAGTTCGGCCTGCTCGAAGCACTGGGTTATCATTTTGACCCGTCGGTGGATGGCCACAGCGGTGAACCGGTTACGGCTGAGGGTTGGTACCAATACCAGAGCGAATACGGGCTGGTGGCCTGCGCCCGCCATGCGGGCTCGCCCGCAGTCTTGTTTGCAGGTCGCGACCTGCTGGCTATCGCCGCTGGTCGTTATGACGGGGATCAGGCCAGCGCGGCCAAGCGTTTGCTGCGTCAGGCTCTGGCCAGCCATCTGGGTGACCGGCCATTGGCCAGTCGCGAGCTGTTTCGCCAGTTTCTCGACCGGAGCCCGGCACAGTGATCTCCGTGGGAACGGATATTCTGGAAGTTGCGCGGGTCGAAGCGGTGGTGAATCGCTTGGGCGACAAATTCGTTCGGCGTATTCTGACGCTGGCGGAGCGGAGTGAGTACGCCGTCAGCCAACACCCGGTTCGGCTGCTGGCCAAGCGCTTTGCCGCCAAGGAGGCCATCGCCAAGGCTTTGGGCACAGGGATCGGTCGCGGCGTCAGCTGGCAGGATATTGAGGTTGGCCACGATGTCCATGGTGCGCCCCTGGTCCACCTCTCCGGCGGAGCGGCAGAGGTGGTCAAGCGCCGCGGCGGCACGGCGGTGCTGTTGTCCCTGGCGGATGAGCAGGCCTACGTAGTTGCCTTTGCGGCACTGAAATGACCGGTGCATGCCCGCACCGATGAAAGTCGATATACTGCCCCACCCGGTGGGTCACGGTGAACTATGTCCGAATATCCAACCATTGAAGCCTGCATTGGCAATACGCCCCTGGTGCGTCTGCAGCGCTTGCCCGGCAACACCTCCAATACGCTGCTGGCGAAACTGGAGGGCACCAACCCCGCGGGCTCGGTCAAGGACCGGCCCGCGCTGAGCATGATTGCCGAGGCCGAGCGGCGGGGTGATATCCGGCCCGGCGACACCCTGATCGAAGCCACCAGCGGCAACACCGGCATCGCCCTGGCTATGGCTGCCGCAGTCCGCGGCTACCGCCTGATCCTGATCATGCCCGCGCACATGAGCGCGGAGCGCAAGCAGGCCATGTCCGCCTACGGCGCGCAGCTGATTGAAGTCACTCAGGCCGAGGGGATGGAAGGTGCCCGGGACCTGGCGCTGCGGATGCAAAGCGAGGGCAAGGGTCGGGTACTGGACCAGTTTGGCAATCCGGACAATCCTTTGGCTCACTTTCGCGGCACCGGCCCGGAGATCTGGCAGCAGACAGGTGGCACGATAACCCACTTCGTGGCCTCGATGGGCACGACCGGAACCATCATGGGCGTGTCGGCTTACCTCAAGCAACAGAATCCGGATATTCAGATCGTTGGCCTGCAGCCGGTGGAGGGGTCCAGCATACCCGGCATCCGGCGCTGGCCCGCCGCCTACATGCCCGCCATTTTTGATGCTGCCCGGGTTGACCGGGTCATCGATATTTCCCAGGCGGAATCCGAACATTACATGCGCCGCATGGCGCGGGAGGAGGGGATATTCTGCGGGGTATCCTCGGGGGGATCAATTGCCGCTTCGCTGCGGCTGTCGGCGGAAGTGAGCAATGCGGTGATTGTCGCGATCATTTGTGACCGTGGCGATCGCTATCTTTCCACGGGCGTGTTCGCCAACCCCTGAGCGGAGCCCGATCATGGTCCGAGTACGGGAACAATCGCATCTCACCGCCTCCGGAGAGATAGATCTGCAGCGCTGGCTGCAACAACTCCCGGTGCTGCACCGGCAGGATGAGCAGGAGCTGCTGCTGGATGCCTGTGCCCTCGCGCGGGAGGCCCGCTCTCTGCCGGGTCTTGATCTGCCTGACTGGGCCAAAGATTCCGACTGCTTTGCCACCGGTCTTGATATTGCGCAGATTCTCTCGGAGCTGCATGTTGGCACCGAATGTCTGGTCGCCGGAATACTCTATCGCGCCGTGCGCGAGGAGCGTCTGGCGCTGGATGCGGTAGGGGAGCGCTTCGGGCCGGGGGTTCGCCACCTGATTGGCGGCGTCCTGCGGATGGCGGCAATCAGTGATCTGAAGACACAGATAGACTCGCCGGTATTGGGCCAGGCCCACGGCCAGAAAGACAATATCCGCAAGATGCTCGTGGCCCTGGTGGATGATGTGCGGGTTGCCCTGATCAAGCTGGCGGAGCGGACCTGCGCCATTCGGGCAGTCAAGAACGATGAGGAGCGGCGCTGGCCCATCGCCCGCGAGGTGTTCGATGTCTACGCGCCGCTCGCCCATCGGCTCGGTATCGGTCACTTGAAATGGGAGCTGGAGGATCTGTCCTTCCGCTATATCTACAGCGACGCCTACCGCAAGATTGCGCGGCTGCTGGACGGCAAGCGCCTGGAGCGGGACCGTTTTATCGCCCGGGTCACCGAAGAGCTGACCCGGGTGCTGGAACAGGCTGGACTGCAGTTCAATATCAACGGTCGCGCCAAGCACATCTACAGCATCTGGCGCAAAATGCAGCGCAAGGGCATCGGCTTCTCCCAGGTTTACGATATCCGCGCCCTGCGCATTCTTGTCCCCGAAGTCAAGGACTGTTACGCCACTCTGGGTCTGGTGCACGGCCTGTGGCGCAACATTCCCAACGAATTTGACGACTACATCGCCAACCCAAAGGAAAACGGTTACCGCTCCCTGCACACTGCGGTCATCGGCCCGGAGGGCAAGATCCTGGAGGTGCAGATTCGCACCAGTCAGATGCACGAGGAGGCAGAACTCGGAGTCTGCGCGCACTGGCGCTACAAGGGATCCGATTCCGGCGGCACCATGGCCAGCAGCTACGAAGAAAAAATTGCCTGGCTGCGGCAAGTGCTGGATTGGCACGAAGAGACCGGTGATACCGGGGATGTGGCGGAGCAGTTCAGCTTCGACCTGGCCCAGGATCGAGTCTACGTATTTACCCCCAATGGCGATGTGGTCAACCTGGCCCAGGGCGCCACCCCGCTGGACTTCGCCTACCACGTGCACACGGAAGTAGGCCATCGCTGCCGCGGCGCCAAGGTAAACGGGGTGATTGTGCCCCTGACCTACACTCTGCAGACCGGCGAGCGGGTGGAAATTCTCACCAGCAAGCAGGGCACTCCCAAGCGCGACTGGCTGCAGTCCGGGCTGGGTTTCCTGCGCACCTCCCGGGCGCGAGCCAAGGTGCAGCAGTGGTTCAAGGCCCAGGCCCGCGAGGACAACATCGATGCCGGCAGGCACCTGCTGGAACGTGAATTCCGCCGCCTGGCACTCACCAGCGTCGATTACCGCCGTGTCGCAGACAAGGTCAACATGGCTACGGTGGAGGACATGTTTGCAGCGGTGGGTGCGGGAGATTTAAGTTCCCCCACCGTGCTCAATGCCGCCCAGTCCCTGGTGGAAAAGCGCCCGGAGCCCCAACTGCAAGTGGCCAGGCCGGGCAGCGGTCCGGTTTCCCGGAGCCAGATCAAGGTGCAGGGCGTTGGCAATCTGCTGACGCATATGGCCGGCTGCTGCAAGCCGCTGCCGGGTGATGCCATTGTCGGCTTCATCACCCAGATTCGCGGGGTCAGTATCCATCGCAGCGACTGCGCGCGCCTGTTGAAGCTGCAGGAGACCTCACCTGAGCGGGTCATCGAGGTTGCCTGGGGTGAATCTCCACGCGAAAACTACGAGGTGGATGTGGCTATTGAAGCCTATGATCGCCAGGGTTTGCTGCGCGATATCACGGGCCTGTTTGCCAACGCGCGGATCAATGTATTGTCGATCAATACGCAGACCAACAAGAAGCGGCACACAGCCACCATGCGCCTGACGGTGGAGGTGCCCGATCTGGGCGCGCTGTCAAAACTGCTGGAACGGATTGACCGCCTGAGCAATGTGATTTCCGTTGCCCGGGTGTCGGAATAGGAGCTCCCTCACGTGACGACCGGGTACTACACGGTAGACGACCTGCTGCGAGTGATGCAGCGCTTGCGCGATCCTGAAGGCGGTTGCCCCTGGGATCTGCAGCAGGATTTTCGCAGTATCGTGCCTTCCACGCTGGAGGAATGCTACGAACTGGCAGAGGCGATTGAGCACGGTGATTACCCCCACGTCGCCGAAGAGTTGGGCGACGTACTGTTTCAGGTTGTGTTCTACGCCAAGCTGGGCGAAGAGCAGGGTTTGTTTTCCTTCCCCGATATCGTGCATAACCTCGTAGAAAAGCTTTTGCGGCGGCATCCACATGTGTTTGCGAACGGTGCTATCGACGCCATGGTGGTCGATAAGGTCGGCGTCGCGGAGGTAAAGCGTTCCTGGGAAGCCATCAAGCGTGACGAGCGCGCAGCGCGAGCCCAGGGCGGCGTGCTGGATGATGTGCCGGTGGCCTTGCCGGCCCTGCCGCGAGCCCAAAAGCTGCAGAAGCGGGCGGCGCTGGTGGGCTTCGATTGGTCAGACGCTGCAGCGGTTCTGGACAAAATTGATGAAGAGCGCTGTGAGCTGGCTGACGCGATTGCAGCTGGTTCAGAGTCGGACATCGCCGATGAAATGGGTGATCTGTTATTCACCTGTGTGAATCTCGCGCGCCACTTGGGGTTGGATGCGGAAACAGTACTGCGACGGGCTTCCGGCAAGTTTGAACAGCGGTTTCGGGCAATGGAGACCTGCGCTGCCAACGCCGGTTCCGCCGATCTGAGGGCACTGACAGCAACCGAGCTAGACTCACTTTGGCAGGCCGCCAAGGCCTTGAAATGACTCGCTTTGTCGGCATGGGTGAGGGCTTGTGCAATGCCCTGCCGCTGTGTATGGTTACCCCCCTCCGACAATCCGGTAGCACAATTTATCTGCAAGTAGGGGGCGATAAGCGCTCCACAGACTTCGAGGATTCACCTGAATGCGATTGATACTCCTTGGCGCCCCCGGCGCCGGCAAGGGCACCCAAGCCCAGTTCATTATCGAGAAATTCGGCATTCCCCAGATCTCTACCGGAGACATGTTGCGTGCGGCGGTGAAGGCGCAAACCACGCTAGGGCTTGCGGCAAAGGCAGTCATGGATGCTGGCGGTCTCGTTTCTGACGACATTATTATCGGTCTGGTCAAGGATCGCATTGAAGCTCCGGACTGCGCTGCGGGGTTTTTATTCGACGGTTTTCCACGCACGA
>JBLRXF010000206.1:0-5858 GCA_047920875.1 Haliea sp.
CTCAACTGGGGTCTGGATTTCACCGGTGGCACGCTGGTGGAGGTCAACTACAGTCAGTCAGCTAACCTGGGTGAGATCCGCGGCATCCTCAACGAGGGCGGCTACGCCGGCGCGATTGTGGTCAGTTTTGGCAGCGATCGCGATGTCATGATCCGCCTGCCCCAGGGCCACGCCGACACCGAGGGCACGGCCCTGGTGCGCCTCCTGGAAAACAGCTTCGACGGTGTTGTCGAGCTGCGCCGGATAGAGTTTGTGGGCCCGCAGGTGGGCGAGGAGCTGCGCGAGCAGGGCGGTCTCGCCATGCTCATGGCGCTGGGCATGGTCATGCTCTACATCGGCTTTCGCTTCCAGTTCAAGTTCGCCGTTGGCGCCGTTGCCGCACTCGTACACGACGTCGTGATTACCCTGGGCTTCTTCTCCATTATCGGCCTCGAATTTGACCTTACCGTGCTCGCCGCCCTGCTCGCGGTGATCGGCTACTCCCTCAACGACACCATCGTCGTCTCCGACCGCATCCGTGAGAACTTCCGCAAACTGCGCAAGGCCGACGCCATCGAAGTCATCAACATCTCCCTCTCGGAAACCCTGGGCCGCACCATGGTCACGTCCTTGACCACCTTGCTGGTACTGGTCTGCCTCGCGCTACTCGGTGGCGAAATGATCAACGGCTTCGCCAATGCGCTGCTGGTGGGCGTGATTGTCGGCACCTATTCGTCTATCTACGTGGCAGCCAATGCGCTGGTGCTGATGGGCGTGAGCAAGGAAGACCTGATGCTGCCGGTCAAGGAAGGCGCCGAGCAGGACGAACTGGTGCCCTAGCAGCCGAGTGCTGACGGCCAGTTGGCGCAGAAGATCAGGCTCGTTAAAAGTGGCTTCGTAGCGGGACGCGGCGCGAGCCCTGCTATTGCCAGTCAGGACACGCCGTGAACCCATCCATGGGGGCTTGTTGGCGACGTCCATGTCGCCAACAGTCCTGACTGGCAATAGCAGGCCCCACGCCGCTTGCTGTGCCGGCAACTTCGAGGCACGTTACCCGCATGGGTATAAACGCTAGCGCTGCGATGCATGCAGACGTCCAGTTGGCTCCGAAGGTAGGTCTTCAGCGTTGGTGGGGGGCGGAGCAGGACCGTTGAGCGCATGGATGCGCGATACGAGCCTACATGGATGTATTCACGGCGTGTCCTGATCCGCCCCCCACCAACGCTGGAGACCGGATGAGTGGGAGGGGGTTACCATGCGGGGCGAGGGTTCACGGCGTGTCCTGATCGTCCGCCAACGCGGAAGACCGGATTCAGCCGATAAGAGCTAGCCCGGATTTTTCACCAAGGTAGGTAGAAAAACGGCGGAAGATTCTTGAAAATAAGGGTGTCGAGTCCTAACCAACAAGAATTTCCGCCGTGACAGAATGCTACCAGACTTCCCTCGAATTTCCATCCGTTAAGCGCCGCAAAGTTGAAGCCGATTTCAGCGGCGGTGCCATCACCAGCAACGGCGGTATCCCGCTGCTGTCGCAGGTCGATCGGCAGATGGGGCTGACCCAGGCAGTGGCCAAAGTGATCGGGGATAGTCGCCGGCAGGCCAGCTGCGATCACTCACTGCTGGAGCTGTTGCGGCAACGGGTCTATGCGCTGGCGCTGGGCTATGAAGACCTGAACGATCACCATGAGCTGCGCAACGATCTGGCACTGCAAACCGCGACCTCACGAGTCGAAACACTGGCCAGCCCTTCGACCCTGTGTCGGCTGGAACACCGCACCGGTCGCCAAACCGCTGTCGCCATCCACGAGGTGCTGTTCGAACAGTTTGTCAAAGCCCATGACAAGCCGCCCCGTCGGCTGATCCTGGATTTTGACGCTACCGACACACCACTGCACGGCGACCAGGAAGGCCGTTTCTTCCACGGCTATTACGATCATTATTGCTTCCTGCCGCTGTATGTTTTCTGTGGCCGTCACCTGCTGGTGAGCTACCTGCGCCGCAGCGACAGCGACCCGGCTCGGCATACCTGGGCGATCCTGTCGCTGCTGGTCAAGGCGCTACGCCGCCACTGGCCGAAGGTGGAGATCATCTTCCGCGGCGACAGCGGCTTCTGCCGCTGGAAGATCCTTCGCTGGTGTGAGCGGCACGATGTACGCTACATCGTCGGGCTGGCCAAGAATTCCCGGGTTAGAGCTCAGGCAGCCCTGTGGATCAGCATGGCCGAATCGCTGTACGACCTGACGGGCAAGAAGCAGCGTTTGTTCGCCTCGATTCGCTATGGCGCCCTCAGCTGGGACAGGCCGCGACGGGTGATCGTGAAGGCCGAGCACAGCCGTCTCGGAGCCAACCCCCGTTTCGTGGTCACCAACCTCCCGCAGACGGATCAATACCTGTACGACAAGCTTTACTGTGCCCGCGGTGATATGGAGAACCGGATCAAGGACCAGCAACTCGATTTATTTGCGGGTCGCACCTCCAGTCACCGCTGGTGGCCGAATCAGTTCCGGCAGTTGCTGTCGGGCTTGGCGTATACGCTGTTCGAGGGACTGCGGCGCCGGGCGCTCCGGAACACTCGACTGGCCACCGCAAGTCCCAATACCCTGCGGCTCACACTGCTGAAGATCGGCGCGGTAGTGATCCGCAACACCCGCCGAATCCGGCTGCTCCTGAGCAGTGCGTGCCCCCACCAGGATCTCTTCCGTCTCGTGGCCCAGCGCCTGAACACCACGTAGCCCCCCAAGAGTGCTGCCCCGGCACGTTGATAAATAATGGGGGTTGGGGGAGCTGTGCCTGAAAAAAGCAAAAACTCCAAAAACGACGAAAAAATGTACAGATGAAGGCGTGATTGCGCGCTATGGAATCGCTGCGGCAAAAATATCGCCCTCACCGAGACACTCGTGCAACATTGGGGCTAGCTGCCCAGCAGCGGCTTGGTGACCTGCAGGACAGCCTTGAAGCACTTCGGGTTGCCGCAGACGATATTGCCCGAAGTCATGTAGTTCTCCGAGGCATTGATATCGGACACCATGCCTCCCGCTTCCTTCACCAGCAGCGCACCCGCCGCCATGTCCCAGGGCGCGAGGCCGATTTCCCAGAACGCATCCAGGCGTCCGGCGGCGACGTAGGCAAGGTCCAGGGAGGCGGCGCCGGCGCGGCGGATGCCGGCGACCTTGCCGGCGAGGATTTCCAGGCTCTTGCTGTAGGGCGCAAGGCGGTCGTCGCAGTGGTCCTTGAAGGGGATGCCGGTGCCGAGCAGGGCGCCGTCAAGGCTGCTGCGGCTGCTGACGCGGATCCTGCGGCCGTTGAGCTGTGCGCCACGGCCGCGGGAGGCGGTGAATTCCTCGCGCCGTACCGGGTCCACGACGACGCCGTGCTCCAGCTTGCCCTTGTACAGACAGGCGATGGAGACCGCGTAGTGGGGGATGCCGCGGAGGAAGTTGGTGGTGCCGTCCAGGGGGTCGATGACCCAGCGGTAGTCGGCGTTCTCGTCGCCGGTAAGCCCGGTTTCCTCACCGAGCACGGCGTGCTCGGGAAAGGCCTTGCGCAGGTGGTAGATGATCTCCCGTTCGGCGTTGCGGTCGACATCGGAGACGAAGTCGTTAACGTTCTTCTCCTGCACGTCTATGCGTTCCAGCTCATCGGAGGCGCGGACGATCTGCTCCCCGGCCTTGCGCGCGGCGCGCAGTGCGATGTTGACCATCGGTTCCATAACGGTGTCCTGGGAAGGCGTTTTCGGGCGCGGGATTATAACAGCACATGCCGCTCTGATCATACCGGCAATCTGCTACACTTGCCGGCTTTTGCTGAGGGCGCAACGCGCGCGACAACCGGGCATGAATCTCGACAATATCCGTATCGTACTGGTCAACACCACCCACCCGGGTAACATCGGCGGCGTTGCCCGAGCCATGAAAAACATGGGCCTGTCGCGTCTGACGCTGGTCGAGCCGCGACAGTTTCCCGATGAGCAGGCCGATTGGCGCGCCGCGGGTGCCATTGACCTGCTGCAGCGGGCGACGGTCTGCGCCACGCTGGATGAAGCCATCGCCGACTGCCAGTACGTGGTGGGTACCAGCGCTCGCGAGCGGCGTATCCCCTGGCCGCTGCTGGATCCGCGTCGCTGTGCGGAGGAAATGGCCCTGCGTTCGGGGCGGGAGCAGGTCGCGGTACTGTTCGGGCGAGAGGATCGCGGTCTTACCAACGAGGAGCTGCAGCGCTGCAATCTGCACCTGCACATTCCTTCGGATCCAGGCTACAGCTCTCTCAACCTGGCCATGGCGGTGCAGATCGTTTGCTATGAGCTGCGCATGCTGCTGCTGACGGACAGCCTGCCGGTTGCAGCGGACGCGGAGTGGGACGCGCCCTTCAGCACCGCAGAGAGCATGGAGCGTTTCTACCAGCATCTGGAAGAGACCCTCGTGGGCATCGGGTTTCTCGATCCTGCGGCGCCGCGCCAGTTGATGGCCAGGCTGCGGCGCCTCTACGGGCGCGTGCGCCTCGATGACATGGAACTGAATATTCTCCGTGGCATCCTCACCGAGACGCAGAAGTTGGTGCCACCGGCTGGGCGCCCGCAAGATAGTTGATCAATTTGGTCGGCTATTGCATACTGCGGTTTTACGCAATCGGGTACCGCCATGCGGCTCACCACCAAGGGACGCTATGCTGTGACCGCGATGCTGGACCTGGCCCTGCACGGCGCCGAAGGTCCTGTGAGCCTCGCGGAAATCTCCGGTCGGCAGGATATCTCCCTGTCTTACCTGGAGCAGCTGTTTGCGCGGCTGCGGCGGCGCCAGCTGGTGAGTAGTGTCCGCGGTCCCGGTGGCGGTTATCGGCTGGGGCGCAGCTGTGACGCCATTTACGTCGCCCAGATTATCGACGCGGTTGACGAAGCAGTGGATGCCACTGGCTGCGGCGGCAAAGCCGATTGCCAGCAGGGTGAGGTGTGTCTGACCCACCATCTCTGGCAGGACCTAAGCGACCAGATTCACGGTTTCCTGAGCCAGATCAGCCTGGCCACCCTGGTCGAAAGGCGGGAAGTGCGCCACATAGCCTCCCGTCAGGACGCCCGTTCACGCATCAGCCAGGATGGCCTGGTTGCCCTGCGGGAACTCTGACTCTCCGGCTGCGGCCGGCCCCCGAGCCATGCAAACGCCCGTTTACTTCGATTATCTCGCCTCAACCCCGGTAGACCCGCGGGTCGCAGCGGCCATGGCTGAATGTTTGACCCTGGACGGCAATTTCGGCAATCCAGCGTCCCGCTCGCATATCTATGGCTGGCGAGCGGAGCAGGCGGTTGAAGAGGCCCGGCGGGAGCTGGCGGATCTGATCAATGCCGATCCGCGGGAGATTGTCTGGACCTCTGGGGCCACTGAGGCGGACAATCTGGCCATCAAGGGCGTTGCCGGGTTTTACGGCGATCGGGGGCGTCACATCGTCACCACGACCATCGAACACAAGGCGGTGCTGGATACCTGCCTCTGGCTCGAGCAGCAGGGATGGGAGGTCAGCTGGCTGGAGCCGGACCGCGACGGCCTGATTGCGCCGGCCAGCGTGGCCGCGGCGCTGCGCCCTGATACCCTGCTGGTGAGCGTGATGCACGTCAACAACGAGCTGGGCACCGTCAACGACATCGCCGCTATCGGCGCGGTGGTGCGCGAGGCCGGCGCCCTTTTTCATGTCGATGCCGCCCAGAGCGTGGGCAAGATCCCGGTCGATCTCGCGCAGCTGCCGGTGGATCTGCTGTCGATTTCGGCGCACAAGTTTTACGGTCCCAAGGGCATTGGTGCGCTGTATGTACGGCGTCAGCCCCGGGTGCAGCTGGAAGCCCAGATTCATGGCGGCGGTCACGAACGCGGCATGCGCTCGGGGACGCTGGC
>JBLRXF010000207.1:0-5830 GCA_047920875.1 Haliea sp.
CCTCTAGGGGCAAGCCACTGCGGCCGGTTCACTGAGCCAAACGGGCATGCAGGAAATCAGTACCAAAGACGGGTAAACTGTCTGTCCCTTCAGCTAGCCACCAACACGACTATGACTACAGCCAACACCCCCTACGAGATTCTTGGCGAAGACGGCATTCGCCAGCTCTGCGCAGATTTCTATCGGATCATGGATACACGGCCAGAGGCGCGGGAACTGCGCGCCATGCACGCCGAGGACCTGGGTCCAATCACGGCCAAGCTGGCCGAATACCTGACCGGCTGGATGGGCGGGCCACCCCGGTATGCGGAGAAGTACGGCACGGTCTGCCTCACCGATTCCCACGCCGCCTACCACATTGGTCCCGAGGAGCGGGACCAATGGCTGTGGTGCATGGAACAGGCGTTGGCCGAGAGTGACACGCCGGAGGAGCTGCGGGATATGCTGCGCATTCCGCTGCAGCGTATCGCCGATGCCGTACGCAATCGCGACCAAGCCAGTGCCGCCAAGAGGGATCCCAATGTCATTGCCGCAGGTTAAATCGAGCATGAGAACGCTTGCCATCGCCATCGCCACTACCGCGACCGCGGTGGCGACGGCGACTGCAGAAGAGCAGCGCCTGGAACAGGTTCTGGTGAGCGCCAAGCGGATCAGCGAGGATGCCAGCCGGCTGCCGCTGGCCTGGTCCGCGGTCGACGAGAGCGACCTCGAGCTCATCGGCCACACCCATCCCAGCGAGATCATGCAGCAAGTCCCGGGCTCCTGGATCAGCCGCGGCAACGGCCAGGAGAGCCTGACCGCCCTGCGTTCCCCGGTGCTCACCGGCGCTGGCGGCTGTGGTTCGTTCTTCATGGCCGCCGACGGTATCAGCCTGCGCGCCCCAGGGTTCTGCAACGTCAACCAGCTGTTCGATGCCAACATCGAGCAGGCGGGCCGGATCGAGGTGATCAAGGGCCCCGCGGGCGCTGCCTACGGCTCCAACGCCATGCACGGGGTCATCAATGTGCTCAGCGCAGAGCCGAGGCGGGGAGCGGGCCACCAACTCGCGCTCGAAACCGGGCCGGACGACTACTACCGCGGCAAATACCGTTTCAGCCAGGTCGAAGGCCGTCACGGCATCAGCCTGCGGATCAATGGCACCACCGATGGCGGCTATCAGGACGAATCCGGCTTCGACCAGCAGAAATTTACCCTGCGCCACGACTATGACGGTGATGTCTGGGCCTTCCAGAGCGTGGTCGACGCCGCCAACCTGAACCAGGAAACCGCAGGCTTTATCGAGGGTTTTGAGGTCTACAAAGACAGCGCACTGCGGCGCAGCAACCCGAACCCCGAGGCCTATCGCGACGCCTGGTCCCTGCGCCTCTACAGCGAAGCCAGCCGTGAATTGAGCAACGGCCAGCGCCTGAGCATCACCCCCTACCTGCGGCGCAACCGCATGGTGTTCCTGCAGCACTTCGTCCCCTGGAAGCCAGTGGAAAGCAACGGCCACGAATCCTTCGGGCTGCGCACGGCCCTGCATGGCGAATCCGACAATTTAAGCTGGGTCGCGGGTACCGATCTTGAATACACCGATGGCTGGCTAGTGGAGGACCAGGAAAATCCCTTCAGCCCCAACCAGCCCCAGGGCATTCACTATGACTACGAGGTCAAGGCCCGCGTCGGCGCCGCCTACAGCCAGCTGCGCTACACCCTGAACGAGCGCTGGACCCTGGACGGCGGGGTGCGGCTGGAGTACACCCACTACGACTACAACAACCTCGCAGAAGACGGCCCGGCCTGCGCACCGACGGCCAGCGCCTGTCGTTTCTTCCGGGTTGCCGACCGCAGCGACAGCTTCACCGACTGGTCCGTCAACGCCGGTGCCAACGTGGAACTGCGCCCGGATCACTACGCCTACCTGCGCCTGGCCAACGGTTTCCGGGCGCCTGACACCAGCGAACTGTACCGCCTGCAGTCGGGACAGTCCGTGGCGGACCTGGACTCGGAGGTCATCGACAATATCGAGCTGGGACTGCGCGGAGACACCGGTACCGGCTTGCGCTATGACCTGTCGCTCTACCACATGAACAAGGACGAGGTGATCTTCCAGGACGCCGACCGGCGCAACGTCAGCGGCGCCAAGACCGAACATTACGGACTGGAGATGAGCCTCGACTACCGTGCACAGGGCCCCTGGTACACGCGCCTCGACGTCACCGCCGCGCGCCACCGCTATGCCAACAATGCCCTGCCCCTGGGCGTGAACGAGCCCATCGACGGCAACGACATCGACACCGCCCCGCGCCTGTTCGGCAGCGCCCGCTTCGGCTGGGAATTCGCGTCCCGCCACGGCACGGCGCCGGTGGCGGAGCTGGAGTGGGTGTACATGGATGAGTATTACCTGGAGCCGGAGAACCGCTTCGAGTACGAGGGCCACTCTCTGCTCAACCTGCGCCTAAGTGCGCCGTTGACTGATCGTCTGGCGGCCACGGTGCGCATTACCAATCTGCTGGACGAGGATTATGCGGAGCGAGCCGATATTGGCTTCGGGCAGTACCGCTATTTTGTCGGGCGGCCGCGGAGCGCATTTGTCGAACTGCGGTATTCCTGGGGCGAAGGCTAACCCGCCGAGGCAACGCGCTAGAGGCGCGGGGGCCTCGGGGCCTTTGCCGGACCGTTCGAGACAGGAGAGCCCACCCCGCTTTATCGGGTGTGTCGAGAAACGAGCGTCCATGGATGGACTTGCAGCGTGTCCGGCAAAGGCCCCGAGGGTCCCGCGCCGGCAACCGCAACTCGTTAAGAGACCGTCACCGCATCGGCGCGATTCCAACAGCTTCCCGCACCTGCGTCAGTAGCGGAGTGCTGAAGGCTCGGGCGCGTTCGGCGCCGCGCTTGAGCACCTGCTCAATGTGCGCAGGGTCATCCATCAGCTGTAGGTAGCGCTCGCGAGGAGCAGCGAGGACATCATTGACCAGTTCAAACAGCTGTTTCTTGGCCTCACCCCAGGCAATGCCCTGCTCAAATTCCCGGCGCATGCGCGCGGTTTCCTCGGGGGATGCGAAGGCAGACCAGATCTGGAAAACGGTAGAGTCGTCGGGGTCCTTGGGATCGCCGGGCTCGAGCAGGTTGGTCTTGATCTTGTTGATGGCCTTGCGCAGCTGTTTTTCCGGCAGGAACAGGGGAATGGTGTTGTTGTAGCTCTTGCTCATCTTGCGCCCATCCAGACCCTGCAGTACCGCGACGTGGTCTTCGACCACCGCCTCCGGCAGGGTGAACAGGGGCGCGAAGTTGTGGTTGAAGCGCTGGGCGATGTCCCGGGCCATTTCCACGTGCTGAATCTGGTCGCGACCGACAGGTACCTTGTGGGCGCCGAACATGAGGATGTCCGCGGCCATCAGCACCGGATAGCTGAACAGCCCCATGGTCACGCCGAAGTCCGGGTCTTCCCCTGCCTCTTCATTGGCCTGTACCGCCGCCTTGTAGGCGTGAGCGCGATTCATCAGGCCTTTGGCCGCATTACAGCAAAGAACCCAGGTCAACTCGGTGATTTCCGGGATATCGGATTGGCGGTAGAACACAGCGCGTTGGGTATCCAGCCCCAGCGCCAGCCAGGTGGCGGCGATTTCCTTGCTCGACTGACGTACAACCGCAGGGTCCTGGCACTTGATCAGGGCATGATAATCAGCCAGGAACAGGAATGACTCCGTATCGGCAGCAGTGGAAGCCGCGATCGCGGGGCGTATCGCCCCTACGTAATTGCCGAGGTGTGGCGTACCGGTGGTGGTGATGCCGGTGAGAACGCGTTGTTTGCTCATGATTTTCCCGGTCAGGTAAAAGCGTGGAATTCTAGCGTCTCCGCGGGCAGCTGGCTATTTCAGACCGGCGCCAGTGACCCCGAGTGGTTGTAGAACCGGCGCAGCACCCGGGCCAGGTTGCAGGCATCCTCGCTGCCAGCCAGTTCACGAATGGAGTGCATGGCAAAGGTCGGCACGCCGATGTCCAGGGTGCGGATGCCCGTACCGCCGGCGGTAATCGGGCCAATTGTGCTGCCGCAGCCCATGTCGCTGCGCACCACAAAGCTCTGCACCGGCACCTCCTCCTGCGCCGCCAACAGCCGGTACAGACCGGCGGTTTCCGCGTTGGTGGCATAGCGCTGATTGGCGTTGATCTTGATTACCGGGCCACCGTTGAGCCGAGGGCCGTGGTTGTCATCGTGCTTGTCCGCGTAGTTCGGATGTATGCCGTGGGCGTTGTCGGCCGAGATCATCAGCGAATTCTGCACCAGCTGGCCCAGCCGCTCCTCGCTGCCCACAATGCGCCGCAGGGTCGACAACAGCATAGGGCCCTGGGCGCCGGAAGTGGACTGGCTGCCCACCTCCTCATGATCGTTGCAGACCAGCAGGCAGCTCTGCCTGCCATCGGCCTGCAGCAGTGCCTGCAGGCCGGTAAAGCAGCTGAGCAGATTGTCGAGCCGGGCCGAGGCGATAAATTCCTCACGTAATCCCACCAGGGCCGCCGGCTGGGTATCATAGAAGCAGAGCTCATAGTCCAGCACCCGCTCGACAGCGCAGCCGGGGTGCTCCTCGAGCAGACGCTGGCGCAGCAGGCTGCGGAAGTCGGGCACCGAGCTGTCGGCCTGCAGCGCCAGAATGGGCAGAATATCGGTTTGCGGGTTAACGCTGCGAGACTGGTTGGCTTCCCGGTCCAGGTGAATGGCAAGGCTGGGAATCACTGCCAGCGGGCGGCGAAAATCCACCAGCGCGGTGTGCAGCGTACCGGCAGCATCAGCGAAACTGACCCGACCGGCGAGCGACAAGTCGCGGTCAAACCAGGGATTCAACAGGGCACCGCCGTACACCTCCACGCCCAGCTGGAAGCAGCCCGACCGCTGCTTCTCCGGCGAGGGCTTGACCATCAGACAGGGGCTGTCCGTGTGGGCACCAACCATACGCATGCCGCGCTCGGGGCCAGCCTCTGAACCGACGATAAACGCGAGAACAGAACTGTCGTTGCGGGTCAGATAGCAGCGCTGACCAGGTTCGAGATTCCAGTCCCCATCCGTGGGCAGGCGGGCAAATCCGGCGGCTTCCAGCCGACTCACCAGCGCGACCACGGCGTGAAAGGGTGTCGTCGCCTGCGCCAGAAACGCCAGGAGATCACTGTTGAACTGCTGCGGTGTCATGGGCAAAACCTCGGTCTTGAAAAACGTGAGCGGTGCTACAGCAGCCAGAGTGCGTAAAGCAGGCCGGCAAGAGCAATGCGGTAATAAACAAAGGGCATAAGGCCCAGGCGCTCAAGCAGACGCAAAAACAGGCTGATACAGGCATAGGCCGTGACTGCGGCGACCAGTGCCGAAACGCCCAGCAGCAGCCAGTTCACCGGCTCACTCTGCTGGGCCAGTTGCACACCCTTGAGCAAGCCCGCACCGGCAATCACCGGTATCGACAGGAGGAATGCGAAGCGTGCCGCAGTGGCGCGGTCGAGGCCCAACAGCAGGCCGGCGGTGATGGTGATACCGGAGCGGGAAACGCCCGGCACAGGCGCCAGGGCCTGCGCCAGGCCGATCAGCAGTGCCACGCTGGCGCCCAGCGAACGCACTGCTGCGCCGCTGCGCGCACGTCGGTCAGCGAGCCCCAGCAGCAGTCCAAAGGCCAAGGTTGTGGTCGCAATGACCGGCAGGCTGCGCAGACGGGTTTCAATCAACTCGTCGACGAGGAACCCGACAAGAACCACCGGCACGGTTGCCAGCGCCAGGTACAGTACCAGCCGCACATCCTCATTGACTGGCTGCCCTCGCAGCAGGGCCAGGCAGCTCACTGACATTTGCAACAGCTCTCGCCGGTAATAC
>JBLRXF010000208.1:0-5795 GCA_047920875.1 Haliea sp.
CGGGCGATCGCGCAGGGACTGCGCTCCTACAAGGCCGACCCGATATGAACTAAGATTGAGACTGTGCAATTGCCCCAACGAGGACCTGCGACCATGGCCAAGAGACTGCATGACCCTGAGGGTACCCGCCTGCCCATCAAGCTGGACACCACCTCCAACGGAGAATTCATGCCCATCCCGCTGGATGCCATCCACCACCATGCCAACCGGCTGGCACTGGAAAATGCGGCCCAGAACGCTCGCCGCCGGGGCATCGACCGCCGCTCGTTCCTGGTCAGCGCCTGCGGCGCCGCCAGCACCCTGCTGGCTTTCAACAGCGCCTATGCCACCAGCGGTGAGCCCGGAGGCTACTTCGAACTCAACCCGGAGGCGGCTGTCGACCCCGATCTGGCGGCGGCGGGGGTGGGAGGAAATGAATTCATCTTCGACGTGCAGGGCCACTTCGTGAATCCGACCGGGGCCTGGACCGAGAAGCTGCCGGAGGACGCGCGACCCCTGTCTGGTTTCCCCAGGGACAATTGCGCGGCGGCCGAGGGTCCTGGCCGTGCCTACCTGGACTGCTTCAACTCCGAGCAGTTCGTGCAGGACGTGTTCATGGACTCCGACACCGACCTGATGGTGCTGTCCTTTGTACCCTCGCGCGCGGACTCGGAACCGCTCACCATCGAAGAGGCAGCCGCCACGGCGGAAATCGTCGAACGCATGCAGGGCAGCCACCGCCTGCTGCTGCACGGACGTGTGAACCCCAACCAGTCCGGCGACCTTGACGGCATGGATGAACTGGCGGAGCACTGGGGCGTCAGCGCCTGGAAAACCTATACCCAGTGGGGCCCGGAGGGCAAAGGCTTCTGGCTGGACGACGAGGACACCGGCATTCCCTTCCTGGAAAAGGCGCGGCAGCTCAATGTCAAAATCGTGGCGATTCACAAGGGCCTGCCCTTCGGCCCGGACTCCTACGAGCACTCCACCTGCGCCGATATCGGTAGAGTCGCCAAGTTGTACCCGGATATCAGTTTCCTGGTGTACCACTCGGGCTATATCGCGGGCGTTGCGGAGGGGCCCTACGATCCCAATCGGGAAGACGGGATCGACTCTCTGGTAACCTCGCTGCGGGACAACGGCATCGCCCCCAACAGCAATGTCTACGCGGAGCTGGGCAGCACCTGGCGTTTCCTGATGCGGGACCCGGACAGCGCCGCCCACAGCCTGGGCAAGCTGTTGACCTATGTGGGGGAGGACAATGTGCTCTGGGGCACGGACTCCATCTGGTACGGCTCACCCCAGGACCAGATCCAGGCCTTCCGCACCTTCCAGATCGCGGACAAGCTGCAGCAGCTCTACGGCTACCCGAAGATGACCGCGGCGCTGCGGGCGAAGGTATTCGGGCTCAACGCGCTCAAGCCCTATGGCGACAAAATAGCGGACTTGATGCCCCGCTTCGGCCTGGACACCGTGGCCACGCTGCGCAGCGACTATCGCGCGCAGCCCGATCCCCATTTTCGCACCTACGGGCCCAGGAACCGGCGCGAATTCATCAACCTGATGCGCTGGGGCCACAGCTGAACGAGGCCTAACTGGTAGCCACGATTGCCCGATAGGGCTTCAGGGCCCGCAGAAACAGGAGCGCCGAAATGCTGGCAACCGAGATGCCAACGATTGCCAGGGAGACACCCACCTGAGTGCGATCCTGCACGATGTAGTCCGTGCAAAGAGCAATCAGGGTGGGACCCAAGCCCATCCCCACACCGCTGGTGGCGACCACATAAACGCCGGCAATCAGACCACGCATGGTACCGGGGGTGATGTTCTGCAGGGTTGACGCCGCCAGGGCGAGGGGCATGGTCACCAGGATACTGGCGACCACAACGGCCGCCAGGGCGATTTCCACCTGGCTGGTGAAGGCCAATACCAGCAAAAACGGGCACACGCCCAGCGCCGAGAACAAGGCCAGGCGCAGTGGATAATCACTGACGTTCCGGGCTGCGAGCCAGCGCCCCAGGACAGGACCACTGAGCACTCCGGCGGAACCCGACAGCAGGGCGATGGTGCCGTAGTAGAGACCAGCGTCCTGCACGCTGAGGCCAAAGTTGCGCACCAGGTAGCTGGGAATCCAGGCCTGCAGGCCGTAGAGAACAATGATCAGCAAGGGAATGCCGATCAGCAGTGCTACGTAGACAGGCGCTCTGCTGCGCAACACCGCCATGATGCTTTCCGGCTCAGCGCCGGCTGCCGGGACAGCCGCCTCACCTACCTGCGGCTCCTTGATGCGAGGAGGTTCCAGTACGCGCAGAAACAGCAGGGCCACCAGCACACCCGGTGCGCCCACCACGATGAACGTCACCTGCCAGGGCTTGAACTCGCCCAGCAGGGGAATGGTGATAGTGGACATCTCGGACATCATCCCCATCAGGGCTCCCCCAAGAATCATGGAGAAACCAGCGCCGAGGTACGGCCCCATCAGAAAAATGCTGATCGGGAAGCTGCGCCGTTCCGGAGGAAAATAATCGGCCATCATGGACCATGCCGCCGGCGTGAGCGCCGCCTCCCCCATACCCACCGCTGCACGCGCAATAAACAGCTGACGAAAACTGTTGGCCAGGCCGCAGGCAGCGGTTGCCAGACTCCAGAACAACACGCCACCGGCGACTATCAGCTTGCGGCTGTGCTTGTCCGCCATGCGTCCCAGGGGGATGCTGAACACTATGTAGGTAATGATGAAAGCGAAGCCCTGAAGCAGGCTGATCTGGGTATCACTGATCTGCAGATCGGCCTGAATGGGATCTACCAGCAGATTGACAATCTGGCGATCGACAAAGGACAGCATGTAGGCGAAGGTGAGCAACAGAGTGACCCGCCAGGCCACCCGAGATGACGGGTAAATTGCGGGAGCAGACATGGTCTCAGTACCGCCAGTCGTGGGTGTCATAGCTTGCTCCGGTTCGCTGCGGGGGGACGTTGGTCAAATATGCGGTGCTGCATGGCCCAGTCCTTTACACTCAACATGGGGAGCGGGTAGCGTTGCAGAAAAGCAGTCATGTCGACTGTGAATGGCGACGGGCTCTGTGTGTTGTACCAACTGTAGATGCGCTGCAGATCTTTGGCGATACGCTCGCCGCTGGAGCGGTCGCCACCGCCAAACAAGTCTCCCATACGCTGTGAGAAAGTCGCCACCGGCAAACTCTCAAAGCGGATCTCCATACCCCAGGCCGCGCTGAGTGCAGCTGCGGTGTCGCGACCACGCAGGGCCTGTGGCCCGCCGACCACAAAGCGACGATTTTCCGCGTCCGGCTGATGGGCAAGGCAAATCATGATCCGCGCTACGTCCACAAGGCTGATCCAGCTCACGGGCAGTTCATCAGCATGCGGATAACTCAGCACCTGACGCTCTTGCAAAGCGGGAAGGGCCCAACCACGCAGCATGTTTTCCATGAAGATAACCGGGCAGACGATCGTCGAAACCACTTTCGAGGCAAGTAACCGCTCAATGATAGTGTGGCGGGTATCGTGGGCGACGTGCCCGACCGGGCTGTCACCCACGTAGAGGCTGGTGTTGAATACGATACGCTGTAAATCACTGTTTTCCGCGGCATGGAGAAGATGGTCAAAGCCGCGGAGTATGACTGCAGGATCGGTGAAGGAGGCAGAGGGCAGATTGAGAAATACCGTGTCGATATCCGCAAGCGCCCCCGGCAACATTTCCGGCCTGAGCAAGTCCATCTGCCTGGACTCCACTCCAGGCGGAAAAGGGTGGCCGTCAACCTGGCGCGATGCGGCAACAACAGCGTGTCCCGCAGCCCGCAACTGCTCCACCTGAACCAGGCCTTGGTCGCCGGTGGCGCCCACTACCAGCACACGCGACATGCTCACCTCTCGCACTGCCTATAACGCTGAATGTCACGAGGTTAGACGGGCTGTCGCTTTCAGAGAAAACGCAGCCCGTGCATAACCGATCAGAAGCGAGCAGTCAGCTCCAGGCCATAGGTGCGTGGCACGCCGCCCCACACCGCCCGGTGAGTGCCGCCATCGAAGCCAAAGTCGTGATACTTTTCATCCGTCAGATTGCGCCCGAACAGGGCCAGGGACCAACCGCCACCAAACCGGTCATAGGTAATGCTGGCGTCCAGCAAGCCATAGGAGTCGACGGCAATCGTGGGGCTATTCAGTGTATCGACGAAGTGATCGTCTCTCCACTGGTAGGATACACGCGATGACAGCTCGGAAGCGTCACTCAGGGGCATCTTGTGCTGCAGGCTAACAGCATATTCAAACTCCGGCACCCTCTCGAACTTCAATCGCTCGGCAGCGGCATCGTCGATGGCAGGCTCGTAAACACCGTTGCGGTCAGCGTCGATGCCGGGGAAACTGTCGTACTTGGCATCAAGGTAACCGAAGGAGAAGTCAGCTGTCAGCGATTCCGTCAGCAACAGGGAGGTTTCCACTTCAATACCGGAGATAGTTGCTTCTGCCGCGTTGCGCAGTACCTGGGCAACCTGCGGATTACCATTCACCACGATGGTGTCGGAGATCGTGCGCTGGATGTCATCGTAACTACTGTGGAACACTGCGACGTTAAAGCGCATGCGTCCGTCCAGCAGAGTTGATTTTACACCTGCCTCCCAAGTCACAACCTCTTCCTCGTCCACCGGACCCAGTGCCTCTGGAACTGACGCACGGATGTTATAGGAGCCGGAGCGGAAGCCAGTGGACCAGGTCGCGTAGGCAAAGAGTTCCTCGGCAATGCGCCAGTTCACACCAACCTTGGGCGAAAAGCTCGTCCAGGTCTCCGAGTCCCTGACCGGGTTGGGACAGTCGCTCATGGATAGAGAGGCGTAAACCGTTGCGTTGAGACTGAAGGGGCAAAACTCTACCTTTTTCTTCTCGTTAGTCACGCGGCCACCAGCCAGCAGGGACCAATGGTCATTCAAGTGCCAGCTACCCTCGCCAAAGGCGGCAAGAGATCGATCGTCGGTCAGGGCGAGACCTACCTGATTGATAAGAGTGGGATCTTCCGGCGGTCCGCCCACGTAAATTTCACGGCGCTCACCGATGTCGTACTCCTGGGTAAAGTAGAACAGTCCGGAGGTGAACTCGAAGGTATCGGAGAAGTTCGAGGCATAGCGAGCCTCGAGCGAGAATTGCTCCTGTGACTCCTCATTGTCCGGGAACTCGAAAACCGGGAATGGCGATCCATCGAAGTCGGTCGATGAGTCGTAGGTGACTTCCCGCGCTCCGGTTATGAGGGTGAAAATTCCATGATCCGCCTCGTAGCTGGCATCCACCACCAGCATCTTGGTCTCCGCGTCCAGATAACCCTGGTTGTCGTGGCGAATATCGTATTTATCGCTGGGCGGGGTGTAACCAAATACCCGCTGAACCGTAGCTGGACCTGCCACGCGAGGGTCGATCCGGCTGTCCAGATTCTGTGAAGCGGAGGAGCCACCGCGGCTGCGATAGTATTCACCGATCATTGCCACCGAAGTGCGGTCTGTTGGGGTCCACAGAATCGACGGGCGCAGGATGCTGACATCTTCTTCAGGTTTCTTCTGTCCGTTCTCGAGATTGTTGTAGAAGCCGTCTGCGGAGCGGCTCATGCCCGCCATGCGCATGGCAAGATTGTCATTGATCGGCAGATCCACGGCGCCCGTGAGCTGTACGGTGTCGTAATTGCCGAGCTGAAACTTGGCATAGCCGCCAAATTCCTGGCTCGGGCGTCGGCTGGTCACGGACACCGCACCGCCGGTAACGTTCTTGCCAAACAGGGTGCCCTGGGGGCCACGCAGCACTTCCACCGATTG
>JBLRXF010000209.1:0-5766 GCA_047920875.1 Haliea sp.
CCATCCGGTCGGTGTCGCATGACCGCGACTCAGGCTACAACCCTACCCGTTACCCAAAGAAAGGAAGTCACCATGAAATTCGTCAAGATCGCTGCCGTCTCCACGCTGCTGGCCGTGTCCGCGGGCGCCTACGCCGCCAAGCCCACCAGCATCGTTTTCCAGGGCAACCAGGAGACTGCCGATGGCACCGCCTTCACCGAATACCTGGTGAAGTGCTCCAACGGCAAGACCGCGACCATGACCGCCTGGGAAAACCGCCGCCAGTGGTGCGCGGGCAGCGAGCGTAACGAACAGTGCGAGCGCAAGCAGATCAAGGCCGCCAAAGCTGCCTGCGACGCCGCCTGAGCCCTACTCCAGGTAGCGCCGGCGCAGTTCCTCGCGCTCGGCGCTGCCAACCCCCAGCACTTCCTCCAGATAGGTTTCCACCTCCCCGTACTCGGCAATGGCCTGCAGGGCACGCTCGAGGTAGGCTTCGTGCACCTCCAGCATCGGCAGTATCGCCTCTTCCGGCACTGACTCCAGCCCGTACTTAGCCCGCAGACGGCCCACTTCCTGCTGTGGATGGAAAAAACGCCGGGTCAGCATGTAATCCTGCATAACCTGCTCCACCGGCACCCCCAGCGCCAGCAGAATCACCGCCACCGCAAAGCCGGTGCGATCTTTGCCGGCGGCACAGTGCACCAGAAAGCGGGCATCAGGGCGCTGCAGAATCTCGCGGAACATGCGCGCATAGACCGGGCCCTGACTCTCGACGAAGTCGCGGTTGATACCCACCATGAAATCGAACATCGGCTGGCGCCCGCCAAGATCCAGGCCACCTTCGGTGAAGGCAGCGGTATTGCTGCCCGGGGTGATGGGCAGGCTGGCGACCTCGGGCTGCCGCGCGGGCGGATAGCGGCTGGGGCTGTTCTGCTGCTCATCCTCGCGGCGGAAATCGCACACCAGATCCAGCTGCAGGCTGTCGAGCAGATCCAGATCCTGCGGGGTCAGCCCCGACAGCTGCCCGGAACGATACAGATAACCCCAGCGCACACGGCGCCCATCGGCACCGCGATAACCGCCGAAGTCGCGGAAGTTGGGTGTTCCCTGCATCCCCAGCTTGCGCTCCATGGCCAGCACTTGGTTGCCGTGCTGGTCGCTAAGGCGGAACTGGTGCCGCCGCGCAGGCGGCAAGCCCGCGATGCGCGCTCTGGGAGCGGTCTCCTCGTAATGGGCCTGCACCTCTCCGTGGCCGCCCAGCGGATCGACCCGGACGCGAGTCTCAGGGTGGCTTGCAGCCCACTCTACATGATAGTCGCCTTCAGGGGCGCGCCAGATATGCACTGCGTCGGAAATAAGGGGCATAGGGTATCTCGGGTAGATGAATGAGTCAGTCGGACAGCATCAGCGAGGGACTGCTGCGGCTGGGGGCGCCAGGCCCACGGGCAGCGCGAGCACCGCGCGCAGAAGGGTTTTGACCAGCGCCAGCTGACGCTCCAGCGCCTCCTCACTGAACGGATCCTGGCCCAGAAGATCGCGGTACATGGGCGCCATGGTGACATAGGACATCACCAGGTTGTTGAAAGCCATCACGGCCCAGGGCTGCAGGCCCGCCTCCCCCAAGGCCCGCAGTCCAGGCTGTGCCAACCCTTCATCAGTGCCGAACATGGGCTGAAAGAAGCGCTCGATCAGGTCGTTGGTACCGGGGCCGCCCGACAGCGCCGCGTGCTGCAGCAGGCGCGCCAGATTGGGATTGGCGTGGTGTTTGCGGACAATCGTCTCCAGCCAGTCCTGCAGGCGCTGGTCGCTGATAGGACCTCTGGTCAGCTCCTCCATCGGCGCTGCAAAGTCGTCCAGCAGTCGCGCCAGGACAGCCCGATAGAGGGCCTCCTTGTTGCGAAAGTGGTTGTAGAGGCTGGGTGAACGGATGCCGACCCGCTCGGCGACATCGCCCAGAGACGTTCCCTTGTAGCCCTTGTGGGCAAACAAATCCTCGGCGGCATCCAGAATGCGTTCCGGCGTCGTCGCGGCGGGCTCCCGGGCAGATCCCCTGGTTGTGGCCATAGAGGCAATTCCAATGGTGAAGAGACAATCGGGGAGTATAGCGCAGGGCGTCGGGATGATGAATCGCGACACACCCCGGAAACCGCTTCTGCGGTTGACAAGCAGCAGCCCAATGTGAATAATCTCGCCTCCTGAATTTTGCCAACCCGCGAGGACCAGACAGTGGCCAACTCCCCACAAGCAAAGAAGCGCGCTCGCCAAGCCGAGAAGCGTCGCTCCCACAACGCCAGCCTGCGTTCGCTGGTGCGCACCAACATCAAGAAGGTCATCGCCGCGATAGGCACCGGTGACGCACAGCAAGCCAAAGCCGCCTACGACAGCGCGATGCCCGTTATCGACCGGATGGCGGACAAGGGCATTATCCACAAGAACAAGGCTGCGCGGCATAAAAGCCGTCTGAATGCGCAAATCAAGGAACTGGCTTCCGCCTGATTACGCACATCTGAATGACACAAAAAAGCCGGCTCGCAGCCGGCTTTTTTGTGTCCGAGTGATAAGGGGACAGGTCTCTAAGAGACCTGTCCCTGACCGTCTGTCCAGCTTTCCTGAGAAACGGGGACAGGTCTCGTAGAGACCTGTCCCCAACATCTGCCCATCAGCTAGCCTTGCGAGGCGCCTCCTGCTCCTCGGCCAGCTTGTGGAATTCCGCCAGCATGCTCTGCTCATAACCCTGCGCTTCCGCGGTATCCAGCGGCCGCTCCAGCAGTGCCCAGTCGATATCGCCATCGGTCGCCAGGTTCTCGAACTCGAGAATACCCAGCGCCTCGAACTTGGGCCGGATCGTGTCCGTGAGCAGGCCAATGCGCTTCAGGTTGGGAATCACGCGCTGGAACAACAGATTGCGGAAGGTAGACATCACGAAGCCTTCCAGCACTTGCAGCCGCGCCTCCTCCACGTCCCAGCCAAAATGGGCGAAGACGTCGGTGGCGACCAGGCGCTCGCGGCTCACCACACAGGCCTCGTAGGCAAACTGGGCGCGCTCTTCCCGCTCCTCATCCGTCAGCGTCTTGACGAACTCCTCCAGGTAGTTGACCCCGAAGGTCACGTGCCGGGCCTCGTCGCGGGTCACCAGGTAGACCACATCCTTGAGTACCGGGTCCGGCGTGGTTTCGCGGGTGGTGTTGAAGGCCGACAGGGCCAGACCCTCGATCACCAGCTGCATGCCGATGAACTTCATATCCCAGCGCGGATCGGTGAGGATCTTGTCAATGATCGCCTTGAGATGGGTGTTGATCGGATACATGACGCCGATGCGCTTCTGCAGGTACTTGTTGAACACCTCGACGTGGCGGGCCTCGTCAAAAGTCTGGGAGGCAGCGTACAGCTTGGCGTTCAGGGTCGGCGCACAGGAGCACAGCTGTGACGCCACCAGCAGGGCACCCTGCTCACCGTGCAGGAACTGGGACAGGCTCCAGGCGTTCATGTGCAGCCAGAATTCCTTGCGGGTCGGTTCGTCCATGTCCAGGTAGGGCTGATAGGTATGCAGGTTCATCAGCTCTGGCATGCGCTCTTCTTCAGGCCAGGGGCGATCCCAGTTGATATCCATCTCTGGGTCCCAGTTGAGCTGCTTGCCCAGGTCGTAGAGTTTCTTGATCCGGTCGTCCTGGATCTTGTAATCCCAGTTGTAGGAGCCGGTCAGCGGCGTACTGAAGATCTCGGCGATATAGTCAACGTCACCGGCCGTAAGCAAGTCCTCCAGATCGGGGTTTTCGCGCGGGTAATCGGCGCCGGCAAAGCGCTGAATCTTGCGGGGGGTGTCTGTCCATTCTACTTTCATGACCGAACTCCTGTGGGCTTATAGCACTTATGAGTCCCTACTATGAAAGAACAGGCTATGGCCAACAAGGTGAAGTCTTGTCAAAATGAGGTCAATTGTGGCCAAATAGGGCATGCCCAGAGCCAGCGCACCCGCCCAATACATCCTCATCCTCATCGATATGGTCGAGAGCCGCGGCTATCCACGCGATCGTCTGCTGGCGGGCACCACCCTGGCGGACTCCGGTCTGACCGGAATCGGCGCCCGGGTGAGTGAAGAGGACTTCAGCCGCCTGGTCAGCAACGCTTTTGCCCTCACCGGCGACACCGCCCTCGGTCTGCATCTGGGCCTGCGCCTGAATCTCGGCGCACACGCCGTTCTGGGCCAGGCCTTCATGACCTGTCGCGACCTCGGTCAGGTGATGGAGCTGTTCCTCCGCTATTACCACCTGCTCTCCTCGCCCACATTGCACCTGGAACAGGACGTTCTCGACGGTCGCTGCGTGCTGACCACTGTGAGCCCGCCGCGGGACAATCCGCTGGAGTTCGCCAGCGAGGTCATGTACGCGGCGATTTTCAACACCCTGCGCGCCCTGCTGGGCAAGGACGACCTGCAGCTGCGCGTTGAGCTACCGTATCCACCCCCGGTACACGAGCAAATCTATTACGAGGTGTTTGGCGAGGACGTCCACTTCAATTGCCCGCTGGGGCGAATTTCCTTTGACGCAGCGCTGCTTGGCACGGCGCTGCCGCTGTCCAATCCCGCGCTGCGCTCCCTCTATGAGGAGGAGTGCGCGCGCCTGCTGGCGGATCTCGAGGAGGGCGAGTCGGTAGCGGAGCAGACCCTGCGCCTGTTGCGCAAGCTGGAGGGGCAGTACCCGCAGATGCCGCAGGTGGCGCAGATGCTGAATCTCAGTCCGCGCACCTATCGCCGGCGTCTGGAGCAGGATGGCAGCTCCTACCAGCAATTGCTGGACCGGGTGCGGGCCGAGCACGCCACCCGCTATCTGCAGAACAGCCGCCTGCCCCTGACGACGATTGCCTACCTGGTGGGCTTCAACGATGCCTCAAACTTCCGCCGGGCCTACCACAAGTGGACCGGCCGCACGCCGCGGGAACTGCGCGGTGAGTAGCAGCGGGGCACTGTCGGTTTATCTGGGCAAGCGCGCGGCAGCCATCATAGGCAAGCAGGGCTGGCACCCGGACCTGTTCCGCCTGCTCCTGGGCGCCTCAGGTGGCCCCAAATGGCTGATCCTGGGCCAGCTCGACAGGCTGCTTTTTGGCGACTTCCTCACCCGCGGCCGGCGCGAGCTCTCGTTGCTGGGCTCATCCATTGGCGCCTGGCGCCACGCTTGCCTGGCCCAGGCAGACCCCCTGGCGGCACTGGATCGATTCGAGCAAGCCTATCTGCAGCAAAACTACTCGCCGCGGCCGACCACCACCGAAATCAGCGCCGCCAGTACCCACATGCTGGAACAGCTGCTCGGTGCCGGCGGCGCCGATGCCATCCTCTCCCACCCCCGCATTCACAGCCACATCGTCACTGCCCGCGGCCGCGGTCCGGCCGGTACCGCGCAGCCTGCCCTGCTGGCCGCCGCCATGGGCGCCGCCGCGATCGGCAACTCGCTGCACCGGAGCCTGCTCAACCTGGCCTTCCAGCGCGTCGTCTTCCACAGCGGCACCAGATCGGCGCCGCAGCTGGGATTCACGGATTTCGAGACGGTCTACACGCCATTGCGCCCCGCCACCGTGCCCCTCGCCCTGCACGCCAGCGGCTCGATTCCCTTCGTCCTCAGGGGCGAGCGGGATATCGCCGGAGCTCCCGCTGGCCAGTACTGGGATGGCGGCATCATCGATTACCACTTTGACCTGCGCCAGTACCGAGGCGATGGCCTGATGCTCTATCCGCACTTTCGCGCCGACATCACCCCGGGCTGGTTCGACAAGTTTCTGCCCTGGCGCAAAACC
>JBLRXF010000210.1:0-5766 GCA_047920875.1 Haliea sp.
CAGGGCGGCGAGGAAGGGCTTGAAGGGGCCGCCACTCAGAGGCGTCCGGGCAGCCGCCTGCTCACTGGCGGCAAACGCCTCGAGACCTTCGGTCTTGTACACCCGCTCGGCCTCATCGGAGAACACTACCGCATCACCGTCGAAGGCAAAACGGAGCTGATCCGTGCCGCTGTTGCCGGCCTTGTTGGAGACCAGGGTCGCCGCAGCAACGCCACAGTCCAGCGCATAGCGCACATCCTCTGCTTCATTGGACAGGAACAGTTGACAGCCAAAGGCATTGATATAACGCCAGGGACTCTCACCGCCGCAGAAGGCAGCGCGGCTGATGGGAAGTTCATAGTGCTGGATGGAGTTGAACACGCGCAGGCCGGTGTCGGCGCTGTTGCGTGACAGCAGCACCACCTCCACCTGGGCATTGCCGCCAAGCAGGGTATTCAGCCGCAGCAGCTTCTGCACCACCGGAAAAGCCTCGCCCGGCTGCAGCGGCTCCTCTTCGTGGGCGATCTGGTATTCGGAATAAGCGTGCAGGCCGTGCTCCTGGAACACGCGATGACTTTCATTCAGGTCGAACAGCGCCCTGGACGAGATCGCGATCACCAGCTTGTTGGACATGTCTTCAGCCATGTGGCGAGTGTACTCTCTGCAGGAGGGTCCGCCTAGCGGCGGCAGGGGCTAAACCCGGAGTACAGACATCACGGCGTCGCGTTGAAATAATCCCGACTGATACGGAACACCAGCGGCGCGAGCAGCAGCAGCGCTATCAGGTTGGGAATCGCCATGAAGGCATTTAGCGTATCCGCGATCAGCCAGACCAGTTCAAGTTCGATCAAGGTTCCGACCGGAATCGCCGCTACCCACAGCAGCCGGAAGGGCATGCTGGCACGGACGCCAAACAGAAACACCGCGCAGCGCTCGCCGTAGAAGGACCAGCCGATCATGGTGGTGAAGGCAAACAGACACAGCCCGAGGGTGACGACATACTGGCCACCGGGCATTCCGCCGGCGAAAGCCATCGACGTCAGGCTGGCACCGCTGACGCCGGAGGGCAGCACGTCCATGATCACGATCACCAGGCCGGTCATGGTGCATACCACCAGCGTATCAACGAAGGTGCCGAGCATGGCGATCATGCCCTGCTGCACCGGCTGGTCAGTGCGGGCCGCAGCGTGGGCGATGGGCGCACTGCCCAGACCGGCCTCATTGGAAAACACGCCGCGAGCCACACCGAAACGGATGGCGGCCCAGACCGTGGCTCCGGCAAAACCACCGGTGGCTGCAGAGCCGGTGAACGCGGACTCCACAATCACGGCGACGGCTGCAGGTACCGCCGTGATGTGCGTCAAAAGAACAATCAGTCCCATGAGGATATAGGTCAGAGCCATAAATGGCACCAGCCAGCTGGCGACGCGGGCAATGCGCCGCACCCCGCCGAGGATCACCGCCGCCACCAGCATCATCAATACCAGGCCAGTGGCCAGCGGCGGCACCGCAAAGGAATCCTGCAGCACCTGGGACACAGAATTGGACTGCACAGTGTTGGCGATGCCGAAGCCGGCGAGGGTGCCGAAAATCGCGAAGGCCCAGGCCAGCCAGTGCCAGCGCTTGTGCAGGCCATTGCGGATGTAGTACATGGGGCCGCCACTGTAGTTGCCGGCGGCATCCTGCTCCCGGAACCGCACCGCGCACACGGCCTCAGCGTATTTGGTGGCCATGCCGACCAGGGCAGTGATCCACATCCAGAACAGCGCTCCCGGCCCCCCCAGCACAATCGCGGTGGCCACACCGGCAATATTGCCTGTACCTATCGTTGCCGACAGTGACGTCATCAGAGCGCTGAAGGGCGAAATGTCGCCCCTGCCTCTGCCCTCCCGGCCCCCAAGCAGGAGTGCAAAGGCACGCGGGATGTTGCGCAGGGTCAGAAAGCGCAGGCCGATACTCAAATACAGGCCCGTTCCCAGCAACAGCACCAGCATTACCGGCCCCCAGGCCCAGTTGTTGATGGTAGTGATGATGTCGCTCATGGTCCCGGCCCCGTATTCAGCCGCGCCCCCCGGCGCCGGCGAAAGTAAACTGCTGTGCCTGCGGGAAGACCCCGAAGACCCCCCCAGTGTGCAGAAAGATGATATCCCGACAGTCGTGGAAGCGCCCGGCAGCAAGTTCCGCGAGCATGCCCTGAAAGGCCTTGCCGGTATAGACCGGGTCCAGCAGCAGGCCCTCCAGCGCAGCCAGTTCCGCGATCAGCGCGAATACCTCGGGCCCGGCGAGGCCGTAGCCGGCGCCAACATGACCATCCAGCACCCGGGGCTGCACGGAGACCGCAGGAGCACCGGGAAAGCGGGCCCGCCAGTCGGCACTGTCCGCAGCCACCTTGTCGAGGAAGTACTGTTCGTCATCACAGACATTGACCCCCCACACGGTGAGCGGCAGATCGTAGAGACTGGCACCCAGGGTCAGGCCGGCCTGGGTGCCGCCGGATCCTGTCGCAGTCACCAGGTGCGCGCTGTCGATTCCCGCTGCCGCAAGATCGGAGGCCAGCTCTTCACAGGCAGCGATATAGCCCCAGGCGCCAAGTCCGTCGCTGCCACCCGTGGGAATCGCCAGCGCCTTGCGCCCAAGACCGGCATAGTGATCCTGCCAGTCGGCGAACAATTGCGGAAGCTCGTTGACGTAGCGGTGTTTGGGATAGCAGTTGATCCTGGCGCCCGCCAGCTGATCCAGCAGGTAGTTGCCTTCGCTGCTGGCGGGTTCTTCACCGCGCAGCAGAAGGTGTACCGCCAGGCCGCTCTGGGCACCGGCGAAGGCCGTGGCGCGGCAGTGGTTGCTCTGCAGACCGCCGCAGGTAATCAGGGTGTCGTAACCTTCGGCGAGCGCGTGGGCAACGATAAACTCGAGCTTGCGTACCTTGTTGCCACTGAGCAGGCAGCCGCTCAGGTCGTCGCGCTTGACCCAGAGCCGCTTGCCGCGACCCCAGCGCTCACTGGCCCGGGCCAGGTATTGCAGGGGGGTGGGCCGGCGGGCCAGTTCGACCCGCGGCGGCAGCTCAAGCGCAGCCATCAGGCGATGGACTTGAGCGTTCCCTTCGGCAGTACGGCATGAACGTGAATACGCTGGAACTTCATCTCCACATTGTTGGCCACGTTAAGCACCATGTAGTTGTCATCCAGACTGGTGATGCGGCCGAGAATACCCGAACTGGTGACGATTTCGTCGCCCTTGCCCAGGGCAGACACCATGGCTGCGTGTTCTTTCTGGCGCTTGCGCTGGGGCCGGATGGCGATGAAGTAGAACAGCGCAAACAGGCCAACCAGGAAAACGATCTGGAACATTTCACCGCCGCCGGTGGCAGCGCCTTCGGCCTGGGCATGGGCGCTGGCAATGAACAAACTCATGGAAACTCCTTGATGACAGGCTGGGAGGGAAGATCTTTGCGAGAGGCGCAAATGTACAGCGAATCCCGCGCCCCTGCAATCTGCACGGCGTCTGGCGACCCGGCGTCAGGCGCGCTCAGGCATTCAGCTCGAAATCGTAGTACATGATCTGTGGCGCATGGTCGGAAAAGCGCTGGGCCTTGTAGATCTCCGCCTTCTGTACCGCTGGCGCCAGACCCGGCGTGATCATCTGGTAATCCAAGCGCCAGCCAACGTTCTTGTCCCAGGCCTGGCCGCGGTTGGACCACCAGGTGTATTGCTCTGGCTCCTGGTTCACCAGGCGGAAGGAGTCCAGGTAGCCGAGTTCGTCGTAGACCCGGTCCAGCCAGGCCCGCTCCTCCGGGAGGAAGCCCGAGTTCTTCTGGTTGGCTTTCCAGTTCTTCAGGTCTATGGGACGGTGGCAGATGTTCCAGTCGGCGCAGATGATGAACTCCCGACGCTTGCGGCGCAGCCCCCGCAGATGCTCATAGAACTGCGTCATGAAATCGAATTTCTTCGCCTGGGCTGCCTCACTGCTGGAACCGGAAGGCAGATACAGGGAAATGACGCTGATACCCTTGTAATCCGCCTGCAGATAGCGGCCCTCGGTATCCGCCGACTCCCAGCCCAGACTGGTCACCAGCGCCCGCGGCTTGACCCGGGAATAGAGCGCGGTGCCGCTGTAGCCCTTCTTGCGGGCGTCGTTGTAATAGCAGTGATAACCTGCCGGGCTGAACACTGGATCTGCGAGCTGCTCTTCCTGCGCCTTGGTCTCCTGGATGCAGACCACGTCCGCGTTCTGTTGGTCCAGCCACTCGAAGAAGCCCTTGCGGGCCGCGGCGCGAATGCCGTTGGTATTGCAGGTAATAATGGTTGCCACGCTCTGCTCCGGCCAGCACACAGCCGCTCAGTGTAACGGAATGGACCAATCCGCTTCAAATCACCCTCCCCGCAACAGCGTCTCTGCCCCCCGCTGCCGGGCTTGTGTATCATCCACGTTCACACCGACCGCTTAAACACTGACGACGACCGGGAGACCCCAGATCGCCATGAATGATGTCGCCGCAATCAGCACCCGCCTGCAATCTGCCTGTGAGCAGCTCACCGCCCCCGGCGCCCCCTTCGAGCTGGAGACCCGGCCGGTCAACGGCCTTGCCATGCGCTGCTACCGCAACGCCCCTCAGGATTTGCGCGCGGCCCTCGCTGCCGGACGCGCCCATGGGGAGAAAACGGCCATCACCTACGAGGATGAGCGCTACAGCTTCGATGCGTTTTTTAACGCCGCGGACCGGTTTGCTCACTATCTTGTCCACGAAGCTGGCATCAAGCCCGGTGACCGCATCGCCATCGCCATGCGCAATTACCCGGAGTGGATGTTTGCTTTTGTTGGCGCAGTCTCGGCAGGTGCGGTGGTAGTGCCGCTGAACAGCTGGGGGAAAGAGGAAGAGCTGGGCTACGCCCTCGCCGACGCCAGCGCCAGACTGGTGGTCTGCGATCCGGAACGGCTGGCCCTGATCAGGCTGCGGCTGCCCGATTTGGGCTGCAGCGCCATTGTGGTGCGCAGCGCCGGCACCGACACCGCTGGCGCAGCAACCTGGGAAACCACCCAGCGCGGGCCGGCAGAATGCCCGGAAATTGCCATAAATCCTGATGATCTGGTCATGATCATGTATACCTCGGGCACCACGGGCAAGCCCAAGGGTGCCGCTTCCAGCCATTTCGCCATTGCCCAGGCCCTGTACAACTTCGAATTGATGGCCTACATGTCGGCCATGGCGAACCCGGAAATCATCGGCAAAATGATGTCATCGGGCTTCGAGCCCTCAACCCTGCTGTCGGTGCCTCTGTTCCACGTCTCCGGCTGCTATGCGGTGTTCCTGCTGAACCTGCGCGGCGGGCGCAAGACCAGTATTCTCTACAAGTGGGACCCGGTTGACGCCCTCAGGGTCATTGAACGCGAGCGCATCACCGTCTTCACCGGTGTGCCGGCCATGACCATCGCCATGCTGGAGTCACCGGAATTCGAGCGCACCGACACCAGCAGCCTGTTTTCTTTAGGCGCCGGCGGCACTGCCTGCCCGCCTCATCTCAAGGAGCTGATTTACGGCAAGATACCCCACGCCTATCCCGGCACCGGCTATGGCATGACCGAGACCAATGCCACCGGCAGCAGCTGCACCGGTGAAGCCTACCGGGTCTGCCCCACCGCCGCCGGCACCTTGTCGCCCATTGTGCAGATGCGCGCGATTGACGCCAGCGGCAATACCCTGCCCCCCGGGCAGGCCGGGGAGCTGATGGTGCTCAGCCCGACCAATGCCCGCGAATATTGGAAGCTGCCCGCAGCGACGGCGGAAACCTT
>JBLRXF010000211.1:0-5757 GCA_047920875.1 Haliea sp.
TTCACGTCCTCGTCAAGCACACAATTGGCAATGAGGCCTGGCGGAGCCTCCAGCAGCGTCAGATCGCCCAGCCGGACCATGGCATTGCGTCGGGAGAGTATACTGTCGGGCACCCAGTCGAGCTGGCACCAGCATGTCCATGACAGGAAGCCGAGCGGACGGCGCACCAGCCGATACCAGCCGCCGCGCACCCAGCCCACCAGCTTGCGCCGCACAAGTCGCAGGAAAAAATAGAAACGCCCGTAAAGGCCCGCAGCGGGCATTACGCCTCCTTGTCAGCAAGAATGAGGGCGCATTATCCCAGAAGTGAAACCAGGCAGCAAAAACGCTATAGTAGCGCCCCGTTTTTCTCCCATGGAACGCCCAAGCCGATGGCCCACAGCAGCGTGCGCAAGATTCTGGTAACCAGCGCCCTCCCCTATGCCAATGGATCCCTGCACCTGGGGCACCTGCTGGAGATGGTGCAGACCGACATCTGGGTCCGGTTTCAGAAGTCGCGGGGACACGACTGCGTTTATGTCTGCGCCGACGATGCCCATGGCACAGCCATCATGCTGACCGCCGAAAAACAGGGCATCACCCCAGAGGAGCAGATTGCCAGAATCAAGGCCGAGCACGAACGGGATGCAGCGGGCTTCCATATCGGCTTTGACAATTACTACAGTACCCACTCGGACGAGAACCGCTACTGGAGCGAAGAGATCTACCGGCGTCTGCAGGCCAACGGCCATATCGCCAGCCGCGCCATTGTCCAGGCCTTTGATCCGGAGAAGGAATTGTTCCTGGCCGACCGATTCATCAAGGGCACCTGCCCCCGCTGCAAGACCCCGGACCAGTACGGCGACAACTGCGAGGCCTGCGGAGCGACCTACACCCCCGCGGACCTCATCGACCCGGTATCGGCGATTTCCGGTGCCCGCCCGGTAGCGAAGGAATCCATCCATTTTTTCTTCACCCTGCCGGCGCTGGCAGACATGCTAAAAGCCTGGATTGCCTCCGGCACCCTGCAGCCGCAGATCGCCAACAAGCTGCGGGAGTGGACCGACGCCGGCTTGCAGGAATGGGATATCAGCCGCGACGCACCCTACTTCGGCTTCGAGATTCCCGGCGAGCCCGGCAAGTATTTCTACGTCTGGCTGGACGCGCCCATCGGCTACATCGCCAGCTTCCAGAACCTCTGCGAACGCAGCGGTCGCGACTTCGACAGCTACTGGCAGACCGAAGCCGACGCCGAGCTTTACCACTTCATCGGCAAGGACATCATCAACTTCCACGGCCTGTTCTGGCCGGCCATGTTGCATTCCGCGGGCCTGCGCACACCCACCGCTGTCTACGTACACGGCTTCCTCACCGTGAACGGCACCAAGATGTCCAAAAGCCGCGGCACCTTCATCAATGCCGGCACCTACCTTGAGTATCTGGATGCAGAATACCTGCGCTACTATTTTGCCGCCAAGCTGAGCGCCGCGGTCGACGATATCGACCTCAACCTCGAGGATTTCGTGCAGCGGGTCAACGCCGACGTGGTGGGCAAGATCGTCAACATCGCCAGCCGCTGTGCCGGCTTTCTGCGCAAGGGCTTCGACAACACCACAGCCGGGAGCTGCGCCGAACCGGCGCTGTTGCAGGACTTCCTCGACGAAGGTGACAGCATAGCGCTGGCTTACGAGCAGCGGGAATTCAGCAAGGCCATTCGCGCCATTGTTGCCCTGGCGGACCGGGCCAACCAGTACATCGACGAGAAAAAGCCCTGGGTGCTGGCCAAGGAGGCCGGGCGCGAGCAGGAGGTGCACACCGTCTGCAGCATGGGCGTCAATCTGTTCCGGGTACTGATGACCTACCTGAAGCCGGTGCTGCCAGCCATGGCGGAACGCTCTGAGGCCTTCCTGCAATGTTCCCTGGACTGGACCGCACTGGATGGCCCGCTGCTCGGCCACCAGCTGGCACCGTTTCAGCCTCTGCTGACGCGGGTAGACCCGGCTGCGGTGGAGGCGCTGCTCAGCGCCAGCGCCGCACCCCAGGACAAAGGCCAGGCCTGAGCAGAAAAGACTAACGATCATAAGTTTAACCCCAAGAGACGATTGTTTCCCGGGGGAGAACTACTTACCATTGCCCCATCTGGGGCTGCTTCTCTGGCGATGACTACGTGCTGGCCGACTATTCCATCCTGTTGATCGGGGCCATCCTGGTCAACAACTTCGTTCTGGTGCAGTTCCTCGGACTGTGCCCGTTCATGGGTGTCTCCAACAAACTGGAAACCGCCATGGGCATGTCCATGGCCACCACCTTCGTACTCACCCTCGCCTCGGCCTGCAGCCACCTGACCTATTACTTCCTGCTGGAACCGCTGGGGCTCGAATATCTGCGCACCATTTCCTTTATTCTGGTGATTGCCGTGGTGGTGCAGTTCACCGAGATGGTGGTGCGCAAGAGCAGCCCGCTGCTGTACCGGGTGCTCGGGGTCTACCTGCCGCTGATCACCACCAACTGCGCGGTGCTGGGCGTCGCCCTGCTCAATATCAACCGCGATCACAGCTTTCTGCAGGCGCTGTTTTACGGCTTCGGTGCCGCGCTTGGCTTCTCCCTGGTACTGGTCCTGTTCGCGGCGATGCGCGAGCGCCTGGCGGTTGCTGACGTGCCCGAGCCCTTCCGCGGCCCGGCCATCGGCATGGTGACCGCCGGCCTGATGTCACTGGCCTTCATGGGCTTCGCGGGGTTGGTGTAGCGCTATGGTAGAGCTCATTGCGCAATATCCCCTGATTGCCGCCCTGGTTGCACTGGTGGGGCTGGGTGCGCCCTTCGGCGCCCTGCTTGGCTTCGCCGCGGTGCGCTTTCGCACCGAGGGCAACCCGGTGGTCGACCAGATCAACGCCATCCTGCCCCAGACCCAGTGCGGCCAGTGTGGCTATCCGGGCTGCCGGCCCTATGCAGAAGCCATTGCCAACGGTGAAGCCATCAACAAATGCCCGCCGGGTGGCGAGGCGGGGATTCAGGCCCTGGCGGATTTGCTGGACGTGGAGGCACCGCCTCTGGACGCCGAGCATGGCGAGGAAAAGGTCAAGTCCGTCGCTTTTATCCGTGAAGATGAGTGCATCGGCTGCACCAAGTGCATTCAGGCCTGCCCGGTGGACGCCATCCTCGGCGCGGCCAAGCAGATGCACACCGTTATTGCCAGCGAGTGCACCGGCTGTGACCTCTGCGTGGAACCCTGCCCGGTGGACTGTATCGACATGATCCCGCAGACCGGGGGCCTGCAGACATGGCACTGGCGCCTGCCTGAACCCGCCAGCCGCAACCTCGAGATCATCGCCACCGACGGTGAGCCCGCCGAGCGTGCCGCATGAGGCGGGTCTACGGTTTCCACGGCGGCATTCATCCCGCCGAGAACAAACTGCAGTCGCTGCACCGGCCGATCCGCAGTGCCGGCATCCCGCCGCAGCTCATCCTGCCCCTGTCCCAGCACATCGGCGCACCCTCGAGGCCGCTGGTGCAGGTGGGCGAGCGAGTCCTCAAAGGCCAGATGATCGCCGAGGCGGGGGGCTACGTCAGCGTGCCCCTGCATGCACCCAGCAGCGGCACCATCGCCGCCATTGAGGAGCGGCCAATACCGCACCCCTCCGGCCTCACCGCACCGTGCATTGTCATTGACTGCGACGGCCGCGATGAGTGGATTGCACATCAGGGTGTGGCGGATTTCCGCGACTGCGAAGCCACCGAACTGCTGGAGCTGATCCGCGCCGCCGGTATCGCCGGCATGGGCGGCGCCGGCTTCCCGGCGGCGGTCAAACTGGCGGGCAAGCCCGGAACAACCATCAGCACCCTGATTATCAACGGCACCGAGTGCGAACCCTATATCACCGCCGACGATATCCTGATGCAGGAGCGCGCCGCGGAAATCCTCGAGGGCATCGCGATACTGCAGCACCTGCTGCACCCGAAGGATGTCTTGCTCGGGGTCGAGGACAACAAGCCCGACGCCATTGCCGCCCTGGAGGCAGCCGCCGCAGGCACTGGCGTGGAGGTGGTGACCTTCCCGACCAAGTACCCGTCCGGCGGGGAAAAACAGTTGATCGAAATCCTCACCGGCCAGCAGGTGCCCAGCGGTGGCCTGCCGGCAGACATCGGCATCGTCTGCCAGAACGTGGGCACCGCGGTGGCGGTAGCCGATGCCATTCTGCGCGGCCGGCCATTGATTTCGCGCGTCACCACAGTGACCGGAGAGGCCGTTGCCGAGCCGGGCAATTTTGAAGTGCTGCTGGGCACGCCCATGCAGCATCTGCTGGACCTCGCCGGCTTCCAGCCCGAGCGCTGCGAACGGCTGGTCATGGGCGGACCGATGATGGGTTTCACCCTGCCCGGGCCGCAGGTGCCGGTGGTAAAAACCAGCAACTGCCTGCTGGTGCCCAGCGTGACCGAGCTGCCGGCGCCGCCGCCAGCGCAGCCCTGCATCCGCTGCGGCCTCTGCGCCGAAGCCTGCCCTGCCAGCCTGCTGCCGCAACAGCTGTACTGGTTCGCCCGGGGCAAGGAAACCGACAAGCTGGAACAGCACAATCTGTTTGACTGCATTGAGTGCGGCGCCTGCTCCTGGGTGTGCCCAAGTAACATCCCGCTGGTGCAGTACTACCGTGCGTCCAAAGCGGACATCCTGCAGCAGCGCCGTGACCACGAAAAGGCCGAACAGGCGCGGCTGCGCTTTGAAGCCCGCCAGGCCAGGATGGCACGGGAGGAAGAGGAGCGGGAACTGAAACGCGCAGCGCGCAAACAAGCCGCGGAAAAGCGGGCCGAACTGGTCGCGGCCGAGGGCGGCGAGGACCCGATCCAGGCCGCCATTGAGCGCGCCAAGGCCAAGAAGGCGGCCCAGCAGACGGCTGGCAGCGCGGATCAGCCCCCGATATCCGCGGCTGATTCCCTGCGACAGAAACTGGCCAAGTCGGAGCAGCGCCTGGCGCAAGGCCTGGCCGCCGGCGAAGACGCCAAGATCATCACCGCCCTGGAAGCTTCCGTGCAGCGCCTGCAGGCCAAGCTCGCCGAGTCCGAAGCGGACGCAGCAGACACTGCCGAGACCGAGGCCCGCCGATGAGCCTGATCAGGATCAGCTCGCCCCACGCCCACGGCAGCACCAGCACCGGTTCGGTGATGCGCCAGGTGCTGCTTGCCACCGTGCCGGGAATCGCCGTCCTGACCTGGTTCTTCGGCTTTGGCACGCTGGTGAATGTCCTCTGGGCCTGCGCGGTGGGCGTCGCCTGCGAGACGCTGGCCCTGACCCTGCGCGGCCATTCCCCCGGGTTCTATCTCAAGGATTACAGTGTTCTGGTCACCTCGGTGCTGCTGGGTATTGCCCTGCCACCCTATGCACCCTGGTGGCTGATTGCCGTCGGCGTTGCCTCAGCCGTGCTGATGGCCAAGCACCTTTACGGCGGACTGGGCTACAATCCGTTCAACCCTGCCATGGTCGGCTATGTGGTACTGCTGATTTCCTTCCCCCAGCAGATGACCGCCTGGGCACCGCCCCGCGGCCTGGGGGAGGTTCCCGGCCTGTGGCAGGCCCTCCAGGCCTGCTTCCAGCCCGCCCATTTCGACGCCGTAACCATGGCCACGCCGCTTGACGTGCTGCGCCAGAATGACAGCCTGCTGCTGGAGGACCTCTGGCAGCAGACGGCCCAGTTCGGGCGCTGGGCCGGTATCGGCTGGGAATGGGCCAACCTGGCCTTCCTCGCAGGCGGCGCCTGGCTGCTGTACCGGCGCATTTTTACCTGG
>JBLRXF010000212.1:0-5746 GCA_047920875.1 Haliea sp.
CTGTTTCCGCGCGACGAGCTGTTCCAGTCCAGCATTCGCGAGCTGGGTAGCACAGTACTTGCAGTAAACCGCATTCAGGAGCGGCGCCAGACCCGCCTGTTCGTGCGCCGCGATGCCCACGGCAAGTTTTTCAGCTGCCTGGTGTACATGCCCCGGGATCGCTACAGCACCGAGCAGCGCAAGCTGATGCAGGACATTCTCTGCCGCGCGCTGGGGGCCGAGGAGTCTGAGTTCACCACCTATTTTTCCGAGTCTGTCCTGGTGCGTTGCCACTTTGTGCTGCGCGTGGATCCAAGGGTCGAGCAGGACTACGACGTCAACGAAATCGAGGAGCAGATCGTGCAGGCGACACTGGCATGGGAAGACCGGCTGCGATTGCGCCTGATCGAGGAGTTTGGCGAAGAAAACGGCGAACAGTACGCGCGCGAGATCGGGGTCGGCTTTCCGCCCGGTTATCGCGATGACTTTGATCCCCGGGTTGCGGTGCTCGATATCAAGCACCTGCTGGAGCTGAACGACGACCACTCCCTCGGCATGATGCTGTACCGGATGCTGGAGGAGGACGCCGATCGCTTGCGCCTGCGTCTGTTCCATCGCGGTGAATCGCTGCCCCTGTCCGATGTGTTGCCGATACTGGAGAACCTGGGACTGCGGGTGATGTCCGAGCGCCCCTACGGGGTGCGCGCCGGCGATGGTGGCCGCTACTGGATCCAGGAGTTCAGTCTTAGCTATTCGCTGTCGGACGATATCGACCTGGAACAGGTCCGCGACGAGTTCGAGGACGCCTTTGCCCGCATCTGGTTCGGCGAGGCGGAGAACGACTCCTTCAACCGCCTGCTGCTGGGTACCCGCCTGAGCTGGCGGGAAATTGCCCTGCTGCGCGCCTACGCACGCTATCTGCGCCAGATCCGCTTTCCCTACAGTGTGGAGTACATCGCCGAGACCATGGCGGATCACCTGCACATCACCGCCGGTATCGTCGAGCTGTTCCTGACCCGATTCTCGCCGGTCTTTGACGGCGACGACGACTGGCGCGCGCAGCGGGAAGAGGCCGTGGAGCAGCGCATCCTGGCGGCGCTGGAGCAGGTGCAGAACCTGGGTCAGGACCGGATCATCCGCCAGTTCGTCATGGTGATCAAGGCAACCCTGCGCACCAATTTCTTCCAGGAGGGCGAGGGCGGCCGGCTCAAGCCCTATTTCTCCTTCAAGCTCAGTCCGCGGGACATTCCCGATGTGCCCGCACCGGTGCCACTGTACGAAATCTTCGTCTATTCCCCGCGGGTCGAAGGGGTGCATCTGCGCGGCGGCAAGGTTGCCCGCGGCGGCCTGCGCTGGTCGGACCGGCTGGAGGACTTCCGCACCGAGGTGCTGGGTCTGGTCAAGGCGCAGCAGGTGAAAAACGCGGTGATTGTGCCGGTCGGCGCCAAGGGCGGCTTTGTTGCCAAGTGCCTGAATCCGGACATGAGCCGGGATCAGGTGCAGGAAGAGGGCATCGCCTGTTACCGGATCTTCATCCGCGGCCTGCTGGACATCACAGACAATCGCAGTGAAGGCGGCATCATCCGGCCGCCCTTGGTGGTCGCCAAGGACGACGAGGATCCGTATCTGGTCGTTGCGGCAGACAAGGGTACCGCGACCTTTTCCGATATTGCCAACGGACTGTCCCGGGAGTACGGCTTCTGGCTGGGAGACGCCTTTGCCTCCGGCGGCAGCGCCGGCTATGACCACAAGAAGATGGCCATCACCGCCCGCGGCGCATGGGTGTCGGTGCAGCGCCATTTCCGGGAACTGGGCGTCGATGTCCAAAGCACCGATTTCACCGTGGTGGGTATCGGTGACATGGCTGGCGATGTGTTTGGCAACGGGATGTTGTTGTCCGCGCATATCCGCTTGATCGCCGCCTTCAACCACCAGCATGTCTTTGTTGACCCGGAGCCCGATGCCGCCAGCAGTTTCGCCGAACGCAAGCGGCTGTTCGAGCAGCCGCGTTCGAGCTGGGCCGACTATGACCGCAGCCTGATTTCCGCCGGTGGCGGCGTCTTCGAGCGTGCGGCCAAGGCCATTCCCATCTCCCGGGAAATGCGCGCGCGTTTTGACATCCATGTCGAACACCTGACCCCGAACGAGCTCATTGCCCACCTGCTGCGGGCGCAGGTGGACCTGCTCTGGAACGGCGGCATCGGCACCTACGTGAAGGCGAGCAGCGAATCACACACGGATGTGGGCGACAAGTCCAACGATGCCGTGCGGGTCAATGCCAGCCAACTGCGCTGCAAAGTCATCGGCGAGGGCGGGAACCTGGGCATGACCCAGCTGGCGCGGGTGGAATACAGCCTCAACGGCGGCCACTCCAACACCGACTTCATCGACAACGCCGGCGGCGTGGACTGCTCCGACCACGAGGTCAATATCAAGATCCTGCTCAATGCGGTGGTGGATCGGGGCGATCTCACCGGCAAGCAGCGTGACAGCCTGCTGCAGGAAATGACCGACAGCGTTGCGCAGCTGGTGCTGCAGAACAACTATCGCCAGACTCAGGCCATCAGCCTGGCGGAATTGGAGGCCACTGAGCGCAACGGCGAGTATCGGCGCCTGATCAGCAACCTGGAAAACGCCGGCAAGCTGAATCGGGGGCTGGAATTTATCCCCACGGACCAGGAGCTGGCCGACCGACGGGTGCAGGGTCACGGCCTGACCCGGCCGGAGCTGGCGGTGCTGGTGTCCTACAGCAAGGCAATTCTCAAGGAAGAGCTGATTGCCTCTGACCTGGGCATCGACCCGCATCTGGCGGCGGCGGTGACCACGGCTTTCCCGCCGCGGCTGCTGGAGCGGTATCCCGAGGATGTCGCCGAGCACCGCCTGCGCCGGGAAATCATGTGTACCCAGGTAGCCAACGATATCGTCAACCGGGTGGGTTTCAACTTCATCCCCCGACTGCGCAAGGCAACTGGCGCTTCCGTCGCCGACATCGCCCGGGCATACACCTCGGCGATGAAGATCTACGCGGTGGACACGCTCTGGCTGCGGATCGAGAACCTGGATTACCAGGTTTCGGCAGTCATACAGCAGGAAATGATGCACAGCCTTATCCGTCTGGTGCGGCGCGCCAGCCGCTGGCTGCTGCGCAATCGGCGCCACGAAATGGCGCCGACTCTTTCCATCGCCGAGTTCAGCGAGGGGGTCGCACAGCTCAGCGAGGCCCTGCCGGGCATGCTGCGCGGTCGCGCCGTGGAGCAATATCGGGAGCTGTCCCTGCACTGGCAGGAGGCGGGGGTCGAGCCGGCCCTGGCCGGGGCTGTCGCCTGCGCCTTGCAGAGCTCCACCGCTCTGGGCATTATCCATGCCGCGCGCGAGACCGAGGCGCCGCTGGCGCAGGTGGCGGAGCTGTATTTCGAGATGGGCGAGCGGCTGGAGCTTGACTGGTTCAGCGGCCAGATTCTGGCCAGCAAGGTCGACAACGAGTGGCAGGCGCTGGCCCGGGACACCTATCTGGAGGACCTGGAGTGGCAGCAGCGCACCCTGGCCATCGGTGCCCTGCGCTATCTCGATGAGGCCGGTACTCTGGAGGGCTGCCTTGAGAGCTGGGAGCAGCAGCAGTCGGAGCTGCTCTCACGCTGGCAGGACATGCTCACGGAGTTGCACACCACGGATGCACCGGACTTTGCCATGTTTGCGGTGGCGGTACGGGAACTGCTGGATCTGGCGCAGAGCAGCCTGCGGACATGAAAACGGGCGCCCTCGCGCCCGCTGTTCCTTCTGTTTTTCTCTGCGGGGTATGCCGCCTCAGGTAACTCTCATTTTGTGGACCCCTGACACGCCCGTCAGGCCGTCCCAATGATCTACACGACCTTCCCGCCAGCCAGAGACCCACTGCTGGCGGTGTTCCTCCTGGGCATGGGGGCAGAAATCAATACTGCGGCCGGATACGCCGGCCCGATAACCGTGGTCGAATGCCCTGGAACTGGTGTCGCGCTTCTGTCTTCTCATAGATAGTGCCTCCGTTCATAGCATGGCGTCGAAAGACGCAACCCCATGTAACCAGACTGTCAGCGTCCGGGCCACTATCGATTTGGAACAAGATGCGGGGTACTTATAACCAAACGGCGTCAACCCGGTAAAACCGGGGCACAGGGGCTGCCAATCGGCCGACTGTGGCTACGACTGGACTCCGGAGCGGGCGGGGTCCAGCAGTTCGATCCAGTGCAGCACCGGTACGTCGGCGTTGGCAAGGTGCAACTGACAGCCAATGTTGGCGGTGACAATAAGGTCAGGAGCATCCACAGTCAGAGCCGTCTGCTTGCGCTGGCGCAGGCGCTGGCTCAGCGCCGGCTGCAGCAGGGAGTAGGTGCCCGCAGAGCCGCAGCAGATGTGGCTCTCCTCGGTCCGGGCCAGGCTGAACCCGACACTGCGCAGCAGCGTTGGCAGCAGGTCGGGCTGGCCCAGGCCATGCTGCAGGGAGCAGGGGATATGAATGGCGATCCTGCCACAGCGGGTGTCCGCGGCCAGTGCGCTCAAGTCCTCAGCCAACAGCACCTCGCCCAGATCACGCGCCAGGGCAGACACCCGCGCCGCACGCTGGGCATAGACCGGGTCGTCCGCGAGCAGACGACCGTAATCCGCGAGCATGGACCCACAGCCCGAGGCCGTGGTGACGATGCCCTCGGCGCCGGCCTCAAGCGCTGGCCACCAGGCGTCGATGTTGCGGCGCATGTTGTTCCTGGCGGCCTCGGTGCCACCCAGGTGCTGCTGCACCGCGCCGCAGCAGCCCGCCTCGGGTGCCGCCTGCAGGGAAATGCCGAGCGCCGCGCAGACCCGCCGGGCCGCGTCGTTGGTGTTCGGCGTGGCGGCGGCCTGGACACAGCCTTCGAGGACGAGCAGCGTGCGTCCGCCACTGCCCGCGGGTACCGGCAGTCGCCGCTGCCGCGGTGGAATCTGCTGCCGCAGTGCGGCGGGCAGCAGCGGCCGCACATATTGCCCGATCCGCAGCAGCGGGCTGAATACTGCCGGCCTGCTGATCACTGCCCGCAAGGTTTTACGCAGGGCGCCGTCGAGCCATGGCCGCGGGGCGCTGTCCTCGGCCAGGTGCTGGCCGACTTCGGCGAGCTGGGCGTACTGCACGCCGGAAGGGCAGGTGGTCTCGCAGCTGCGGCAGGTCAGGCAGCGGTCCAGATGGTGGCGGGTGGTCTCTGCGGCGGCGCCGGTTTCCAGCAGCTGGCGGATCAGGTATATCCGCCCCCTTGGGCTGTCGCGCTCGTCCCGGGTTTCCAGATAGGTAGGGCAGGTTTCCAGGCAGAAGCCGCAGTGGACACAGGCGCTGAGCAGCTGTCGGGCGCGCTGCGCGTCCTCACTGTGCCGGTAACTGGGGTGGAGGTCAGTATGCATAGGGTTCCACCTAGAGCCAGCTGTAGAGGCGGCCGGGGTTAAGAATGCGCTGCGGGTCGAACGCCAGCTTGAGCCGCTGGTGCAGTGCCTGCAGGGGCGGGGAGAGCGGCTGAGCGGTCTCCCCCTGCCAGTCTGCCGGAGGCCACCAGAGAGAGGCGTGGCCACCGTATTCGCCAGCGTAAGCAAAGGCGTCGAAGCCGTCTGCGGCAAACCAGCGCAGGGCACCGCCCCAGTCGATCAGCAGGGGCGCCGCCCCGGAGGGCAGCGGGGCAGTGCCCGCCAGCGATACCCGCCAGAGGGGTGCGCCCCCGGCCTGGGCGCCAGCGCTGAACTCCCGCAGGGCCTGCCAGGGTGCGTCCGCGGG
>JBLRXF010000213.1:0-5745 GCA_047920875.1 Haliea sp.
GTCGCCATGGGCCTGGATCACCTCGGTCCCCGGCCGCAGCAGCAGGTGAAAGGTGTTGCCGAGCACCATCTGCGCGCCGCTGGCGGCGAGATCGCGGGGCAGCATGCCCTTGACCGCAGTCTGGAGCACCCGCTCCGGCGCCTTGTCGATCAACTTCTCGAAAGAAATTGACTTGATGCCACCGATAAAACCGGTGTGGTGGTAGTACATCTTGTCCTTGGCCTTGGCACCGGTCACGCGCACCTTTTCGGCATTGATGACCACGATGTAGTCGCCAGTATCGACGTGCGGGGTGTATTCCGCCTTGTGCTTGCCGCGCAGGCGGTGAGCGATTTCGCTGGCCAGGCGCCCCAGGGTCTTGTCAGAGGCGTCCACCACGAACCAGTCGTGGGTCACTTCTTCGGCTTTGGCACTAAAAGTTTTCATGAATAAACGCCTCTTGGAGGGCTCCAATTTCGAGAGCGCGAATACTACTGCTTCGCACCCGGCTTTTCAAGCTCAAAAATAACGATCGCCGCGCACCCCGCTGACGGGGGGCCGCGACGCCATACCGATGCCGGATCGCGGCGCTCAGGGACGGTGCTCCCTGGCCAGGTATTCGTGGGACTGCATTTCCTGCAAGCGGGACACAGTGCGCTGGAACTCGAACTGCAGGCGGTGGCCATCATACAGTTCCAGCAGGGGTCTGTCAGCAGCCATGACCAGTTTTACGTTGCGATCGTAAAACTCATCAATCAGGTTGATAAAACGGCGCGTTGCGTCGTCGTTGGCGACCCCCAGGGCCGGCACTCCCGACAGCACGACCGCGTGGAAAATGCGGGCGAGCTCAATGTAGTCATTCTGGGACCGCGGCCCAATGCAAAGCTCGGCAAAGTCAAACCAGACCACATCATCGGCCAGGCTGCGGCAGCGAAGCTGGCGACCATTGATGGTGAGACTCGCTCCCGGCTGTCCGGGATGAGGGGCCAGGCGCTCAAAACTCTGCTGCAGGCTGCGATCCGCGCCCTCATCGAGGGGGCAATGGTAAAGCTCGGCCTGCTCGAGGGTGCGCAGACGGTAATCGATTCCGGCGTCCACATTGATCACCCGCGTATGCCGCTCCAGCAGGGCGATGGCGGGCAGGAAGCGCTGCCGCTGGAGCCCGTTCTGGTACAGGCGAGCAGGCTCGATATTGGAGGTGGCAACCAGAGTCACACCGCGCGCAAAGAGAGCCTCCATGAGGCCGCCGAGGATCATCGCATCGGCGATGTCGGTGACAAAGAACTCGTCGAAACAGATGACCCGCGCCTCGGCGACGAGCCGGTCGGCGACCAGCAGCAGCGGGTTCTTTTCACCGGCCAGCTGCTTCAAGTCGGCATGCACCCGCTGCATGAAGCGGTGAAAGTGCACTCGCAGCTTGGCGTCAGTGGGCAGGCATTCGAAGAATGTGTCGACCAGATAGGTCTTGCCACGGCCGACACCACCCCAGAGATACAGCCCCTGTTCGGGCTCCGGCGCCTGACGCCGCCAGCGCTGCCAGCGGGACTGGCGCCGGGATTCCCGCGCCAGCAGCCGCTCGTACAGGTCCTGCAGCAGTCGCACCGCCTGCTCCTGGGCGGGATCATGGGAGAACCCCTCCTGCTGCAAGTCGGCCTGGTAGCGCTGCCATGGGCTCGGTGGTAAGTTGCTCAAATGAATGTCCGGTGCAAGCTCGGTGATGGAATCGGCGGCACACTCTAACGGCGCCCCGCAGCCTTGGCAACAAAACGAGACCTGCCCTCCCCGCCTCGGTATACTTGTGCTGCCCGATACAATGGTAAGAGGACTTCCCGTGTACAGTTTGACGATTCTGGTCGCCACCGGCGCCATTACCCTGCTAGCCGGCCTCGGCATTGGCCTGCTCCTCGGCCGCAAAACATCCGCTGATGAGCAGCGCCTGCGTGAAACCGAGCGCAAGCTTGACCAGCTCACCCAGGACAAGCGGGCCTATGAAGAAGAAGTCGTCGAGCACTTCACCCAGACGGCGGAGCTGCTGAACACCCTCACCGACAGCTATCGCAATGTACACAATCACCTGGCCAGCGGTGCCGAGACCCTGTGCCAGGGACGCGGCCCGGTAGCCCTCGGGCACCTGCAGGGCCGCGCTGATGACGCCGAGATCCCAGCCCACCTGGCCCGTATTCAGCCGCCGCTGGATTACGCCCCCAAGTCATCGCCGGAGGAAAAAGGCATGCTCAACGAGGAATTCGGAATTGAGCGCAGCCGCAATCGGGAGACCCGGGACGCGGACGCCTGAAGCACAGCACTCACGGCCGCGACACCTAGACCGGATTGTCGATATCAACAAACAGGTGTTCCAACCCAAAACGCGCCGCCAGATGCTCCCCCAGGGCCTGCACGCCGTAGCGCTCTGTGGCGTGGTGACCCGCGGCGATAAACTGGAGCCCCTCTTCCCTGGCAATGTGTACCGTCTGCTCAGACGCCTCGCCGGTGAGGAACAGGTCGGCACCCGCTGCAACCGCCGCACCAATATAGGACTGGGCTGCGCCGGTACACCAGGCAATTCGCTGCACCGGCAAGTCGGGGTCACCAATATGGAGAGGCGCGCGCCCGGTCAGTGCCTCTAGCTGGGCCAGCAGGGCTGACACCTGCAACGGCGCCTCAAGACTGCCGATGTTACCCACCGCCTCGGGGCTATCCGCATCCAGAGGTTGCTGGTCACTCATCCCTAGCAGCGCTCCCAGCCGCGCGTTATTGCCCAGCTCCGGGTGGGCATCCAGCGGCAGGTGATAGGCCAGCAGACTGATATCGTGCAGCAACAGGGTGCCAAGCCGGCGTCGCTTCATGCCAACCACCGGCTGGGCCTCCCCTCGCCAGAAAAAACCGTGATGCACCAGCACCAGGTCCGCACCGAGTTCCACGGCGGCGTCCAGGAGGGCCTGACAGGCCGTCACCCCGCTGACAATCCGCTGCACTTCACCGCGGCCCTGCACCTGCAAACCGTTGGGGCAGTAGTCGGCGAAATGCGCCGCCCGCAACAGGGCATCGGTGTAGCTGACCAGGTGTTGGAGATCGACAGGCATAACGGGGTCCCGGGGCAGATGATGACGGCTTCACGGCTGCTGGAGCGCCCGCCATCATATACAATGCAGACGCGAACTGACACACGGCCCCTGACCTATGAGCAACAGCCTGCGTTTTATGATCTGGCCAGCCATCGCCGGCCTGCTGGCGGCGCTGCTGATCCTGGACCGCTGGGTCCTGCCGCGGCCCGCAGCAGTCAGCGAGAACGGCGCCACCGCGAGCTACGCCGCAGCCGTGCGCAGTGCAACACCGGCAGTCGTGAACATATACACGGCAAAGCTGATTCCCACCCGCAGCAACCCCCTGCGGGACGAAATGCTCAACCGCCGCTTCGACCCCTCACCCAACCAGCGACAGCGCATCGAACGCTCCCTGGGCTCCGGGGTCATCATGACCGCAGAGGGGCATATTCTCACCAACAATCACGTCATCCACGAAGCAGACGCTATCCAGGTTCTGCTGCACGATGGCCGCTCCGCCAACGCGGTGGTCATTGGCACCGACCCGGCCACCGATCTCGCAGTACTGCACGTGGAGTTGCCAGACCTGCAGCCGATCGCCATTGCCGACTCGGACAACGCCAGGGCCGGGGATGTGGTGCTGGCCATCGGCAATCCCCTGGGCTTTGGCCACTCGGTCACCCAGGGAATCGTTTCCGCTCTGGGCCGCTATGGCCTGCAGCTATCCGTTTATGAAGACTACATCCAGACCGACGCCATCATTCATCTGGGCAACTCCGGCGGCGCGCTGGTGAACGCCAGGGGCGAACTGCTGGGGATCAACACGCTGATCTACACCGGCGCCGATCAATCCCGCGGGGCGTCGACGGGTATCGGCATCAGCCTCGCCATTCCCGCCAATCTGGCGCTGTTTGTGATGGCCGACCTGATCCGCTACGGGGAGGTGATCCGCGGCTGGCTGGGAGTGAGCGTGGCGCCGGTGCGCGGCCTGAGCGAACAGCGGCCTGGCCTGCAGTCGCTGGAGGTTACCGCGGTCGGCGCTGACAGTCCGGCACAGCGGGCGGGCGTCAAGGTCAGGGACATCATCACGCATATCGACGGTGAGCCCGTGCGGGACGGGCGCCTGACCATGCACCGGATTGCCCAGCTGCGGCCGGGCGATAAAGTCGACATCACGGTGGTGCGCAACAATCAGTCGCTGGATCTGCAGGCCATCGTCGGCACCCTGCGACAGTCGCCAATGCTGTAGCGAGGGCGCGGAATTACTTCAGGCGATACTCTGCGCTGCGGGCATGGGCAGTCAGCTGCTCGCCGCGCGCCAGCACGGAGGCAATCCGCCCCAGCGCCTGCACGCCCGCCTCACTGCACATGATCAGCGAACTGCGCTTCTGGAAGTCGTATACACCCAGTGGCGAGAAAAAGCGTGCCGTGCGCGATGTCGGCAGCACGTGGTTGGGGCCGGCACAGTAATCCCCCAGGCTTTCTGAGGTATAGCGCCCCATGAAGATGGCGCCGGCATGGCGCACTGCGGGCAACAGGGCTTCCGGATCCGCAACCGACAGCTCCAGGTGTTCCGGCGCCAGCTGGTTGCTGACTGCCACCGCCTCGTCCAGATCGCGGGTCAGCACCATGGCGCCGCGGCCAGAGAGTGAGGCGCGAATAATCTCTGCCCGCTCCATGGTTGGCAGCAGGCGTTCAATGCTTGCCTGCACCTGATCCAGATAGCCGGCATCGGGGCACAGCAGGATGGCCTGGGCGTTTTCGTCATGCTCGGCCTGGGAAAAGAGATCCATCGCCACCCAGTCGGGATCTGTAGAGCCGTCGCAGATCACCAGAATCTCGGAGGGCCCTGCAACCATGTCGATGCCAACCCGACCGAACACCTGGCGCTTGGCAGTGGCGACATAAATATTGCCGGGGCCGACAATCTTGTCCACGGCGGGCACGGTGGCGGTGCCGTAGGTCAGGGCGGCCACTGCCTGAGCCCCACCCAGGGTAAACACGCGATCAACACCGGCGATCGCTGCCGCCGCCAGCACCAGGTCGTTGAGCTCGCCGTCAGGCGCCGGCACTACCATGATGATTTCGGCCACACCGGCGACATGGGCCGGCAGGGCATTCATCAGCACCGATGAGGGGTAGCTGGCCTTGCCACCCGGCACATAGATACCGACCCGGTCCAGCGGCGTAATCTGCTGCCCCAGAAGATTGCCTTCCGCGTCGCGATATTGCCAGCTGTCCTGACGCTGGTGCTCGTGATAGCTGCGCACCCTGGCAGCCGCCTGCTCCAGCGCCTCGCGCTGCGCAGCGGGAATCGCAGCCAACGCCGCTTCCATTCGCTCACGGGAGATTTCCAGCTCGGCGGCACTGGCCAGCTGCAAGCGGTCAAACCGGGCCGTATAGTCCAGCAGGGCCGCGTCGCCACGGGCGCGGACGTCCTTGAGGATGCCGGCTACGGTCTGCTCCACTTCCGCATCCAGCCCCGCTTCCCACTCGGTCAGCGCCGCCAGGCGTGCCGCGAAATCCGTATCCGTTGTCGCCAGTCGCTGCATCAGTTTGCCCCCGTCGCCGCCGCCAGCTGATCCACCAGGCCCTGAATCGCACGATAGTGGGATCGCATGGCCGCCTTGTTGACGATCAGGCGGGAGCTGATATGCGCAATTTCGTCCAGAGGTTCCATGCCGTTGGCGCGCAGCGTGTTGCCGGTATCGACAATATCCAC
>JBLRXF010000214.1:0-5732 GCA_047920875.1 Haliea sp.
GCGAGAAGGAGCGTGCCTCCATCCACCGCAAGGCGCCTGCCTATGACGAGCTGGCTGCGTCCGAGGAGCTGCTGGAGACTGGTATCAAGGTGATCGACCTGGTCTGCCCGTTCGCCAAGGGCGGCAAGGTAGGCCTGTTCGGCGGTGCCGGCGTGGGCAAGACCGTCAACATGATGGAACTTATCAACAACATCGCAACCGAGCACTCCGGTCTGTCGGTCTTCGCCGGTGTCGGTGAGCGAACCCGGGAAGGTAACGACTTCTACTTCGAAATGCAGGAATCCAAGGTTGTCGATATCGAAAACCTGAACAATTCCAAGGTGGCGATGGTCTACGGCCAGATGAACGAGCCGCCCGGCAACCGTCTGCGCGTCGCTTTGACCGGCCTGACCATGGCCGAGAAATTCCGTGACGAAGGTCGCGACGTACTGCTGTTTATCGATAACATCTATCGCTATACCCTGGCCGGAACCGAGGTGTCGGCGCTGCTGGGTCGTATGCCCTCTGCAGTAGGCTACCAGCCAACTCTGGCGGAAGAAATGGGTGTACTGCAGGAGCGGATCACCTCGACCAAGGTTGGCTCCATTACCTCCATTCAGGCGGTATACGTACCAGCGGATGACCTCACCGACCCGTCACCGGCGACCACCTTCGCCCACCTCGACTCCACCGTGGTACTGAGCCGCGACATCGCCGCCAAGGGTATCTACCCTGCGGTGGATCCGCTGGACTCCACCTCGCGTCAGCTGGATCCGCTGATCATTGGCCACGAGCATTATGACGTTGCCCGCGGCGTGCAGTCGGTGCTGCAACGCTACAAGGAACTGAAGGACATCATCGCCATTCTGGGCATGGATGAACTGTCCGAGGAAGACAAGCAGACCGTGGCCCGGGCGCGCAAAATCGAGCGTTTCCTGTCTCAGCCCTTCCACGTTGCGGAAATCTTCACCGGTGCCCCCGGCAAGTACGTTTCCCTGAAGGAAACCATCGCCGGCTTCAAGGGCATTCTGGCGGGCGAGTACGACCACCTGCCGGAGCAGGCGTTCTACATGGTTGGCGGCATCGACGAAGCAGTCGAGAAAGCGGCCAAGCTGTAAGGCATAGCGTCAGAGGGGCTTGAGATGGTAATGACAATTCACTGCGATATCGTCAGCGCGGAAGAGGAAATCTTCTCCGGGCTGGTCGAGATGCTGGTAGCCACCGCTGACCTGGGTGAGATGGGTGTGACCTACGGTCACGCTCCGCTGCTGTCGTCACTCATCCCCGGCCCCGTGCGCATCGTCAAGCAGGGCGGTGAGGAGGAGGTGTACTACGTTTCGGGTGGTTTTATTGAAGTGCAGCCCGGTGTGGTCTCCATTCTTGCCGACACCGCTCTGCGTGCCGGTGACGTTGACGAGGCCGCCGCCGAGGAAGCCCGCCGCGAAGCGGTGCACACACTGACCAACCAGTCCGGCGACTTCGACTACGGCCGCGCTTCTGCCCAGCTTGCCGAGGCAGCGGCCCAGCTGGCGACCCTGCGCAAAATGAAGAATCGCGCCGGTCGCGGTTGAGTCTACATTCTCTCCCTGGCCCCGGATTCTCGGGGCCGAATGGGTTATTCTCCATCTCGGTTATAACTGAGAACGGGGTCAACAATGTCTCTAGAAGTCGTCATCCTGGCTGCCGGTCAGGGTTCACGCATGCGTTCGAGCCTGCCCAAGGTCCTGCATCAACTGGCCGGCAAACCCCTGCTGCAGCATGTCGTCGATGCAGCTCGACACCTGTTCCCCAGTTGCATCCATGTGGTCGTTGGCCACGGGGCCGATCAGGTCCGCTCGCTTTTTGCCGACCAGGCACTGTCGTGGATCGAACAGCCGCAACAGCTTGGCACCGGGCATGCGGTACTGCAGGCTCTGCCAGCCATTGGCGAAGACAGCACGGTTCTGGTTCTTTATGGCGACGTGCCGCTGGTCGCCCCCAGTGTTCTCCAGGCACTGGTGGCAACGGCCATGGAGACGCCCGCGCTGTTGACAGCGCATCTTGCAGATCCCTCTGGCTACGGTCGCGTTCTGCGCGATGCAGACGGCGCCTTCATGGCCGTGGTGGAGCACAAGGATGCCAATGAGCGACAGCGTTCAGTAGGAGAGGTCAACACCGGAATACTGGCTGCGCCGGCGCGCCTGCTGCGTCAGTATCTGCCCCGAGTGGGCAACAGCAATCGGCAGCAGGAGTACTATCTACCGGACGTGCTGTCGCTGGCTGTGGGGGACGGAATCCCGGTTGGCACCGCCTCTGCTGCCAACCCGCTGGAAGTGATGGGTGTTAATGACCAGCTGCAGCTCAGCCGTCTGGAACGAGAGCTTCAACGGCAGCGCGCAGAGTCTCTGATGCAGGCCGGTGTCCGTTTGGCAGACCCTGCCCGGATCGACATCCGCGGTACTCTGCAGTGCGGACGGGATGTCTTTATCGATGTGAACTGTGTGTTTGTCGGTGAGGTGGTTCTGGCTGAAGGGGTCTCCATCGGACCCAATTGCGTTATTCAGGATAGTACCGTCGGACCCGGCAGCGAGATTTGCGCCATGAGTCATTTGCAATCAGCCGCGGTCGGCAGCGCTTGCACCGTCGGACCCTATGCCCGGCTGCGGCCCGGTACTGCCATGGGCGATAACGCCAGGATCGGCAACTTCGTTGAGACCAAGAACGCCAACATTGGCGCCGGCAGCAAGGTCAATCACCTGTCCTACGTCGGCGATTGTGAGATGGGTGCCGACGTAAACATCGGCGCTGGCACCATCACCTGCAACTACGATGGCGTCAACAAACATATCACCCGCATAGGCGATGGTGCCTTTGTGGGGTCCAATTCAACCCTGGTCGCTCCACTGCAGATTGGCGCCGACGGTTTTGTTGCCGCCGGCTCCACGGTGACTCGCCCGGTCGCGAGCGGTGAGCTTGCGGTTGGCCGCGGCAAACAGCGTAATATCCAGGGCTGGGTGCGGCCTGGTAAAACCGACAAGGATTGAAACATGTGTGGAATTGTTGCCGCGGCCGCTCGTCGCGAAGTGTCCGAAATACTCCTCGAGGGGCTGCGGCGCCTGGAATACAGGGGCTATGATTCCGCCGGCATGGCGCTGATAGACAGCGATCACAATCTCCTGTTGCACAAGCGTCAGGGGAAGGTTGCTGAACTGGAGCAGGCCCAGGCCATGGACCCAAAGTACGGCTGCGTCGGCATCGCTCACACCCGTTGGGCGACCCATGGCGTGCCCTCTGCGGTAAATGCCCACCCGCATATCTCGGGGCAGCGGGTCGCGGTGGTGCACAACGGTATCATTGAAAATCATTCTGAACTGCGCAGTGAGTTGCAGGCGGCAGGCTATGAATTCCAGTCGGCAACGGACACAGAAGTGGTCGTACACCTGCTGCACCGTGAGCTGGAATCCGGGCACAGCCTGCAGCAGGCAATGCTGGCGGTGGTGCCCCGCCTGCAGGGCGCCTACGCGCTTGCCGCGATTGATATCGAGCATCCTGATGAGGTGCTAGGTACGCGCGAGGGCAGCCCACTCGTGGTCGGTGCAGGGATTGGAGAGTACTTTCTCGCATCTGATCAGCTGGCCTTGCGGCAAGTGACGGATCGCTTCATTTACCTGGAAGAGGGCGACGTGGTTCGGATTACCGCCACTTCACTGGAGATTACCAACGTCGCCGGCCAGGTGGTCGAACGTGCGATGTCGGTGATTTCGGCATTGGAAGAGACCACCGGCCTGGGTGACTATGAGCACTACATGCTCAAGGAAATCCACGAACAGCCCCGGGCGCTGGCGGCCACTATTCCCGTTGACGGTACCCGCGAGATTGAGGATAGCGTTTTTGGCGCCGAGGCCGGCGCAATTTTCGATCAGGTCAAGGCGGTTCAGATCGTCGCCTGCGGTACCAGCTTCCACGCCGGCATGGTTGCCCGCTACTGGCTGGAAGAGCTGGCGGGCATTCCCTGCGCGGTGGAGGTTGCCTCTGAATTCCGCTACCGCAAACGCGTGGCCCATCCCGGCACCCTGCTGGTGACCGTATCCCAATCCGGCGAGACCGCTGATACCTTGGCCGCCTTGCGCAACGCCACTGAGGATGCCTTTGTTGCCAGTCTGGTTATCGCTAACGTGGATCACAGTTCCCTGGTGCGCGAGTCGGATCTCGTGTTCCTGACACGAGCCGGTGCTGAAATCGGTGTGGCCTCCACCAAGGCCTTCACTACCCAGCTGGCGGCTTTGTTGATGCTGACTCTGGCACTGGGCCGCCGCCACGCACTGACGGCAAGCGTCGCCGAGGACATGGTATCGGCCATGCACAGCCTGCCGCGCTATGTCGAGCAGACATTGCTCCTGGACCCTGCGATAAAGCGCATGGCATCCGCTTTTATTCCCCGCCATCACGCCCTGTTCCTGGGGCGGGGTATCTACTACCCCATCGCCATGGAAGGAGCGCTCAAACTCAAGGAAATTTCCTATATTCACGCAGAGGCCTACCCCGCCGGGGAACTCAAGCATGGGCCGCTGGCCCTGGTGGACGCGGATATGCCGGTCGTGGCAGTGGCCCCGGGCGACGAACTGATGGAGAAGTTGAAATCAAACTTGGAGGAGGTACGCTCCCGGGGCGCCGAGCTGTATGTGTTTGCCGACAGCGAAGACCACTTCGCTGACGAGCCCCGGGTTCACGTGCTGGCACTGCCCAGTTGTTCGGAACTGTTGAAACCGATCATCTACACAGTTGCCCTGCAGCTGCTGGCCTATCACGTAGCAGTGCAGAAGGGGACGGATGTGGATAAGCCGCGCAACTTGGCGAAATCGGTGACCGTCGAATAGTGTTGCTCGTAAAGGATCGCGGCTGTTTCGGCCGGTTATTTCAGTAATTACAAGCGCCTGGGGGCATTGCGTATGCAGGCAAACACACTTCAGATGTTTGCGCTGATCAATGGTGTGATGTGTTGCCTTATGTCGGTCATCACGTTTTACCTGAGAAAGAACTATCCTGCATCCATACAGGGGTTAAGAGAGTGGATGTATTCTCCATTCCTGGCGATTATCGCGTCACTGCTGTTTTCGTTGCAGGAGCAGGTGCATCATTATCTGTCGATGGCGTTGCCAAATATACTGGCGCTCCTGGCTGTGAGTTTGCAGTTAATCGGGGTATTTCGGTTTTACGGTGTTGATTACAGGAAAAATCTCTTTATTTTGTATTTTCTTGTGGCTCTGGTTTTTTTCTTGTTCACGAGCGGCAGACCGGAATTTTTTGAATTTCGTGTGGCATTTGTCAGTGGGTCGGCATGTGTTTTGTTTTCTATCGAGTCTGTGCTGTTATGGAGGTACAGGGCGACGGGTGCCGCTGCAAAAATAATGCTGTTGACGTGTGTTTTGCTACTGCTTGTTATGTTCATGCGATTTTCGACAGCCTGGATTCAGGGGAATGATAGCGGCATATTTGAGTTCAATCTGTTGCAGGCGATTTATCTTGGCAGCTTTGGTTTTGGGGTACTTCTGCTGGGCATGGGTGGAATTCTCTTGGCGACAGAGAAGCTTCATGACGAGATGGAAAACCTCGTTCGCCACGATATGTTGACCGGAGCGAAAAGCCGGGCAGAAATATTCAACATTGGTCAGTATGAGTTTGGTCGTGCAAGTCGGGGAGGAAGCCGCTTTTCTGTTGTGATGGCTGACATTGATCATTTTAAATCAATCAACGATAACTATGGGCATCTGAGG
>JBLRXF010000215.1:0-5727 GCA_047920875.1 Haliea sp.
CCACCGCCATTACTCTCCTCTCCTCTTCTGGCTACCTGCCGGTTGACAGTGTATTAGCAGGTCGCGTGCCAGCTTCACCCTGTTCTGATCGGTGGTATGCTGGGGCACGACAAATTGACAACGATGTACCCGACTGCTGCCCACGTTATTAGGCGGTGTCGGCGAAGGCAACCGGAGATAGGCAATGAGTGAGGACGTCCGCTGGCACCAGCGCCTGGCCAATTACCAGCGCGCCCTGGCGAGCCTGACCGATGCGGTAGAACTCAGCCAGCAGCGCGCCCTGTCCGATCTGGAGCAGCAGGGCCTGATTCAAGCATTTGAGTTCACCCATGAACTCGCCTGGAACTGCCTTCGGGACTACCTGCGCTATCAGGGGGAGCAAAATCTGACGGGATCGCGCGATGCCACCCGGCGGGCATTCTCGGTGGGCCTGATCTCTGAGGGTGAACAGTGGATGGACATGATCGCCAACCGCAACCGGACCTCCCATACCTACAACAAGGCCACTGCGGTTCTGATCTCCGAGGCAGTCATCGAGCATTACCACCCCCTGTTCATCGAGCTGGCGAACCGTCTGGAAGCATTGCGTGATGCCGACCACGATTGAGGTCAGCCCCGAGGACGGCCTGTGTCCGCAGCAGCGCGCTGCAATCTGCGGGGTCTTCCGCCAATTCCCGCAGGTGGAAAAAGCGAAAATCTACGGCTCCAGAGCCATGGGAACGCATCGGCCAGGCTCAGATATCGATTTGACCCTGCTCGGGGAGATAAACCTCAGCACCCTGAATCAAATCAGCCTGGCACTGGATGACCTTCTGCTGCCTTTCGAAATTGACCTCTCAGTGTTTGCCGAGATCGACAACCCGCAGCTGCAGGAACATATCCGCCGGGTGGGGAAACTGTTCTACGCAAACCCGGATACGCCAACGTAATACCGGGACCTGAAAGCCATTCAGCCCGCCGCCTACAACAATAGGCGGCGGATATCCCCCAGCAGTGCCACGAGTTGGGTACAGAAGCGACCGGCATCGCCGCCGTTGATCACCCGGTGATCGTAGGACAGGGACAGGGGCAGCAGGGTGCGGGGCTGGAACGCCTGCCCGTCCCAGACCGGCTTGACGCTGGCCCGGGACACGCCGAGGATCCCCACTTCAGGGGTGTTGACGATGGGCGAGAAGCCGTTGCCGCCGATACCGCCGAGGCTGGAAATGGTGAAACAGCCGCCCTGCATGTCTGCGGGCTTGAGCTTGCGTTCCCGCGCTTTCTCCGCCATCTCCAGCACCTCTTCCGCGAGCTGCCAGAGCGTCTTCTGATCGACATCGCGGATCACCGGCACCATCAGCCCCGCGGGGGTGTCCACCGCCATGCCAATATGGATGTAGCGCTTGTAGACCAGGTTCTCGCCATCCGCTGACAGGGAGGCACTGAACTTGGGGTTGTCGCGCAGGGCGATGGCGCAGGCCTTGAGCAGGAACGGCATCGGCGTCAGTTTGGTGCCGCGCTGCTCCGCCTCGGACTTCAGTGCCTTGCGGAACTCTTCCAGCTCGGTGATATCCGCATCATCGAACTGGGTGACGTGGGGGACGTTGAGCCAGCTGCGTTGCATGTTCGCCGCGGTGAGCTTGTCCAGCTTGGAACGAGGCACCGCCTCGATCTCGCCAAAGGCACTGAAGTCCACTTCCGGCACTGCGGGTATACCGGAACCCGAGGTGACCGCGGCGGCCTTACCGCTCAGCGCTCGCTGCACGAAACTCTGCACATCCTCCTTCAGCACCCGCTCACGAGGGCCGCTGCCGGTCACCTTGCCGAGGTCAACACCCAGCTCCCGTGCCAGCTTGCGCACTGCCGGGCCGGCGTAGACAAGTTGGTCGTCCGTCGCCGCCCGGGGCTGCGTCGCCTCCGCTGGGGTCACCCGATCGGTGGCCGAACGCTTGGCAGGCTGCTCAGGCGCGGCCTTGCCTTCGCTCTCCTCCGCCGTGACCGGCGCAGCTGCATCATCTGTTTCCGCTGCGCTGTCCTCGTCGGCCCTGGCCACGGCCTCAAGCAGCACCAGCGGATCCCCCTGGCGCACGGAGCTGCCTTCCTTGACCAACCATTTCAAGACCTTGCCCGCGTGAGTGGAGGGCACTTCCATGGACGCCTTGTCGGACTCCAGCACCACCAGCGAATCGCCCTCTGCGACTTCGTCGCCGACCTTGACGCTGAACTCGATGAGGTCCACATCATCCTCGGTGCCGATATCAGGTACAGTGATGGTGATCTCCGCGGCAACGCTCTGACCCTTGGCTGCAGGCTCCGGCGCTGGAGCCTGCGCCGCGTGTTGGGCAGACGCGGCGGGCGCGGCAGCGGGCTGCCTGGCCGGCTCTTGTGCTTCCCTGGCCGCTTTGGCCTGCACCGGCTGCTCGTCTACTGCGGTCTCTTCACCTGTGGTCTCAACCACGAGGATAGGGGCACCCTCGGCCAGCTCATCGCCGACCTTGACCAGCACCTGCAGGACCTTGCCCGCCACATCCGATGGAATCTCCATCGAAGCCTTGTCCGACTCGAGCACCAGCAGGCTCTGCTCCAGCGCAATCTCGTCTCCCACCGCCACCAGCAGCTCAATAACTTCCGCGCCCTCGGCGCCGCCGATATCCGGTACCGTTACCTGTTTCTTAGCCATGCGCTTCGTATCCTGTACCGTTATACCGTCAGCGGATCGATCTTGTCGGCGGAAATTCCCAGCGCCTGCATCGCGTCCACCACCACTGCAGTTTTCACCGCGCCCTCGTCGGCCAGCGCTCGCAGCGCCGCCAGCACCACGTACTCGCGACTCACCTCGAAGAAGCGGCGCAGCCGTTGGCGGGTGTCGCTGCGGCCATAGCCGTCCGTGCCCAGTACCATGAACGGACGCGGGATGAACTGGCGCAGCTGCTCCGCATGCGCCTTCATGTAATCCGTGGCCACCACCACCGGGCCATCGTGGCCCTCGAGCTGCGCAGTGAGCCAGGCCTGCCGTGGCTCGTCCTCCGGATGCAGCAGATTCCAGCGCGCAGCGGCCTTGCCCTCGCGCTGCAGCTCGTTAATGCTGGTCAGGCTCCAGATATCCGCCGCGACGCCGTAGTCCTGCTCCAGCATGACAGCCGCAGCCTCAACCTCACGCAGGATCGTACCCGCGCCCATCAACTGTACCCGCGGCCCCTTCTTGCGGCTGGAACGCTTGAGCGGGTACATGCCGCGAACGATACCCTCTTCAACTCCCGGGGGCATTTCCGGCTGCTGATAGTTCTCGTTCATGGTGGTGATGTAGTAGAACTTGTTCTCGCCCTCGCCATACATGCGCCGCAGGCCGTCCTGGATGATCACCGCCAGTTCGTAGGCATAGGCCGGGTCGTAGCTGACGCAGTTGGGAATGGTACTGGCCAGCAGATGGCTGTGGCCGTCCTGGTGCTGAAGGCCTTCGCCGTTCAGGGTCGTGCGGCCCGCTGTGGCGCCGATCAGGAAACCGCGGGCCTGGCTGTCGCCGGCGGCCCAGGCCAGGTCACCGATGCGCTGGAAGCCGAACATGGAATAGAAAATATAGAACGGCACCATGGAATAGCCACTGGTGCTGTAGGAGGTTGCCGCGGCAATCCAGGCCGAGAAAGCGCCGGCCTCGTTGATGCCCTCCTCCAGGATCTGGCCCTTCTGGTCCTCCTTGTAGAACATGATCTGGCCCGCGTCCTGGGGCGTGTAGCGCTGACCCACGGAGGAGTAGATCCCGAGCTGGCGGAACATGCCCTCCATGCCGAAGGTGCGCGCCTCGTCCGGCACAATGGGCACCACCCGCTCACCGATCTGCTTGTCCTTTACCAGAGTAGACAGTATCCGCACGAAGGCCATGGTGGTGGAGATTTCGCGCTTGCCGCTGCCCTTGAGCTGGTTATCGAGGGCGGTCAGGGGCGGGGTTTCCAGCAGCTGCATCTCCTTGCGCCGGGCGGGAATGAATCCGCCCAGCTCCTCGCGGCGCTGCTTCATATAGCGCATCTCCGGACTGTCCGGTGCCGGCCGGTAGTAGGGCACGTCCTTCAACTCGGCATCGGAAATCGGTATGCCGAAGCGGTCGCGGAAGGCCTTCAGGCTGTCCAGATCCAGCTTCTTGAGCGAGTGGGTTTCATTGTTGGCTTCACCCGCCTCACCCGTGCCATAACCTTTGACGGTCATGGCCAGAATCACCGTGGGCCGCTCGTTCTGGGCTACCGCCTGGGCGTAGGCCGCGTAGACCTTGTAGGGGTCGTGACCACCGCGGTTCAGGTACATGATGTCATCGTCGGAGAGGTCGCTGACCAGTTCCAACAGTTCCGGGTACTTGCCAAAGAAATGCTCGCGGGTATAAGCCCCGCCGTTGTACTTGTAGTTCTGCAGCTCGCCGTCGCACACTTCATCCATGCGCTGCTGCAGCAGGCCGGTGCTGTCTTTTTCCAGCAGCGGGTCCCACTTGCGGCCCCAGATGACTTTAAGCACGTCCCAGCCTGCGCCGCGGAACACGCCCTCCAGCTCCTGAATGATCTTGCCGTTGCCACGTACCGGCCCGTCCAGGCGCTGCAGGTTGCAGTTGACCACAAAGATCAGGTTGCCAAGGCGCTCGCGCCCAGCCAGTGAAATAGCACCCAAAGATTCGGGTTCATCACATTCACCGTCGCCCAGGAAGCACCAGACATTGCGATCGCCGTGCTCCAACAGGCCCCGGCTCTGCTGGTACTTCATGACGTGAGCCTGATAGATCGCCTGAATCGGCCCCAGCCCCATGGACACGGTGGGAAACTGCCAGTAATCCGGCATCAACCAAGGGTGGGGATAGGACGAGAGGCCGTTGCCGTCAACTTCGCGGCGGAAATTGTCCAGCTGTTCCTCACTCAGTCGCCCCTCCAGATAGGAGCGGGCATACATGCCCGGCGCGCTGTGACCCTGGTAGAACACCAGGTCACCGGGATGCTCGCCATCCGCGCCGCGGAAGAAATAGTTGAAGCCAACATCGTACAGGGTCGCACTGGAGGAAAAACTGGAGATATGCCCGCCCAGCCCCTCGTCGTTGTCGTTGGCGCGCATGACCATCGCCAGGGCATTCCAGCGCACCAGAGAGCGGATCCGGCGCTCCATGAACAGATCTCCGGGCATCATTTTCTGATCTTCCGGCGCGATCGTGTTGCGGAAGGGCGTGGTGATCGCGGGGGGCAGTCGCACGCCTGTCTCTGTGGCGTGCTTGGCGAGCTCAACCAGCAGCTCCGCGGCCCGCTCGGGACCGCTGTATTTGGTGACAGCATCGAGCGCTTCCATCCATTCCCGGGTTTCAATCGGGTCCTTGTCTTCGGTCATGCGGTTGTCGCTCCTGACGAGAGGTTTAGACTGGGAGGGCCGGCCAGTTAGTTCTATTATGGAATCTTATAGCGAACCCCTACAGCCAAAAGTAGCGCCTCCGAGCGGGCTTGCTGCCCAGATCAAAGTACGTCAAATACTATCAGCAGAGGGAAGGTACACGAAGTAGGGCCAGGTGACAAATAGTGAGTTCTTTTAAGGAACTATCTACTCATCACCCGACCACGAGCAAGGGGGTAAAAAATCTAATCGATTGAATAAAACGCCTGTCGAGCCTTCAGCGCCGCCGCGGATTCTACCGTTTCGCCATAGCCCTCAGGCAAGACCTGCCCACGACCCGGCGTCACTACCAGGAGTGATCGGCGCTGTGCCCGGAAAACATCGCTGAAATAGGCA
>JBLRXF010000216.1:0-5654 GCA_047920875.1 Haliea sp.
ATCCCGACCTTGCCTGTCAGACACCGCGCGCTCGGCCAGGCTGGCCTGGCTTGAGTTGTCACTGGTCAGGGGGCGGACGTTACCTGCCAGAGTGAAATAGGTGGCGATCAGTTCCGGTCGTGATTCCATGGGAGTCCTCAGTGCGTCGGGCGTCGGTGATGGCGCTGGGATGGTGGGAATGCCGGGCTTACCAGGGAGCCTTTCCCGGTGCCGTTTCGGGGCCGCAAAGCCAGTCGTCAGTGACACTGAGTTTTACTTTGCTGCCCCTTTTTACTTCGGAGCCCTGCTCTGGCTCGCAGGCCATGACCCGATCCGGCGCCCACACCGAGCCCGAAATCAGCTGTATGTCTGCATCCGCTTCCAGTCCCACCCGCGTCAGCATTTCACGGGCTCGTGCCAGGGTTTGGCCGCGAACTTCCGGCACCCAGGCCATGGTCGGGTCATCGTGCCGAGGTGATACCCTGGCAGATTCCTTCTGTGCCTCTTCCCTCGCCGCGACTTCATCGAAGGCTGGCCCCTGGTAATCAATCTCCCAGTCAAAAGAGATCATGTTTTCGAGAATGTCGGGCAGGAATGGCGTCATGCGCAGATGGGCCCAGTGCGACATATAACGCTCCATGGCTTCGTAGCTGTCAATATCGCAGCAGTTGGCAAAGTCAAAGTCGCCACTGTGAAAGCGGGGGTTAACGCAGAAACCGTGGCTGTAATCGCGGATCTCCCTGTTCAGGTGAGGGAGCTTTTTTATCTCCTCCAGGAAAATATCGATATGCTCCTGGCGGGCATCTTTCTTGAACTTGATCATAACCACGTGACGGATCATTGCGCACTCCCTGAGTTGTTGTAGCGATTAACACCACTGATTACTATTTAGGCCACTGCTGACTGGCCAGGCTGGATTTCACCGAAATACCTGGTCGAGCGCATTGTCTGCCGCCGCCATCACCCGCTCACGCCAGGCGTAGTAGCGCTGCAGCCCCTCCTCGTTGCGACCGAAGAGAACGGATTTCAGCAGACCGGAAGACATCGCTTTCTGTTGCTCGCGAGACATCGGCAAGTCTTCGTCGCGAACTACGGTCTGGATAAATGCGGTAATGCCGTCGATTTTTTCGCGATTCGCGTCATTGACCGGGTTCTCAACCAGAAAGGTCTGTACCGTAAAGGACTCATCCACTGTGCGCCCGGGGAATATCTGCGAAATCACCATCACTCGCTCGCCGCCGTGAAAGCAGTTGAGAGACACGTTCGGGAACAGAATCCATTCGCCGAACAGCATGGTGTCCTCGTCCCACTCGGATTCGGGTTTTTGGCCGAGGTTGAGGAATGCCGCCTGTTCGGGAATCAGCGGATTGGCAGACATCAAGCCCAGGCGCTGGTGCGGGCCCTGAAAGTAATATTGCGCCAGATTGCTGATGTTGGTGCCAAAGGTATTTCGATGCAGCACCGGTAGGTGATAGAACTCCAGGTGGGCATCGAAGGCCAGTTTCCAGTTGGCCCCGGCAAGTGTGACCTGTTCGTGAAGTTTCCAGGATCCAAGGTCGTAACCGGCCAGCAGCTCATCAAATCCCGACAGAAAGGTTGCCATATCGAGGGTGGATTTGGGGTCCAGCACCACCCAGATGAGGCCTGCCCGTTCATAGACGGGGAACTCCACCAGGTTCAAGTCAGCCGTATCCACGTCGCCGAACTGTGCTCGCGAAGCAATGCCGATCAGGCGCCCGTCATTGTGAAAAGTCCAGCCGTGATAGGGGCAGGTGAAACGGGCCGCACACCCGTTGCCACGCGCCAACACGCTGCCGCGGTGAGTGCAGCTGTTGAGGAAGGCCCGGGCAACTCCATCCCGACTTCGTGTCAGTAGAACGGGCACGTCGACGACTTCCATGGCCTTGTAGTCACCCTCGCCGGGCAGCTCACAGCTGGCGGCCAACATCAGGGGCAGACGCCGGAAAATTTGCAGCTTCTCTTGCTCGAAGCACGCGGGATCGCTGTAGAGACCGGCATCCACCGTGAGCACCGACGGCGCGAGGGTGGTCTCCCCGCTCGCAAGCCGGTCGAGCATGTCGCGGCTGGTGGCAACGAGTTGCTGGCGGGTGTGAATGTTCATGGGGGACTCCGCGTGTTGGTGGCGCAAAACTCTGGATGAAAGACTGCTCTGGTTTGGCGAACCGCTAGATCGCGCGGGCCACTTCAGCGGCGCTGTGAATGGCGCTCAGTATGTCCCGGCTGCCATTCACATCCCCGATCCAGTAGGTGTTGAAGCCCTGCTGCTCAAATGCTGTGCCAAGTTCACGATTCGGTTCGTTGAAGCCGGCAAGGATCACGGTACCGGCGGGCAGCCTGCGCACTCGATCAGTGAAGGGCACGCCGATCTCCACAGTCTCGCCAGTAATCGCGCGCAGGTAATGGCCGCCCACAAACTCAAAGTCCTGCCCCATAAGACGCTCCCGGGCCGCCTGGACCGTCACTGCAGGGAAGGGCATGCTGCCCCCCAAAACTTCGAGACGGGACACCATGGTGACCGCCAATCCACAGTTCAGCAGTACGTCTGCTGCAGAGATCGCTTCAAAGGTCCCGGTATCGTCAAAGATCACTACTGGCCCCCTGAGATCGGGCGGGCTGCCAACGCCGAGCAGGCTCCAGGCGTTGTGCACATGGGGCAGATCGTGACCCGGAATCGGAGCGTCAGGTGTTGACACCTGAAACCCATCCTCGCGGGGTGTGGCTCCAGTGGCGACGATAACGGCATCCACCTCTGCACTCACAAGCTGGTCGACATCCAGCAAGGAGTTGAGCCGCACATCCACCTCCAGTTCTGCCAACTGCTCTGCCAGCCAACTGGTAATCACACCGATATCGGCACGGTGCGGTGCACTGGCAGCAATGGCAACCTGACCGCCAAGGCGCGTTGTCGCTTCATGCAGGGTTACCCTGTGACCGCGCATCGCGGCTGTTCGGGCCGCCTCCATCCCCGCAGGGCCACCTCCCACTACAACCACGTTTTTGCCTTCACGGGCCGGATTTTCGGGCTCAAAAGAGAATTCCGTTTCGCGTGCGGCCACGGCATTGACGACGCAGCTCATGCGGCCGCTGGTCATTAGCCGCCCGACGCAACCCTGGTTGGATCCGATGCAAGGCCGGATGGTGTGTTCCTGGCGGTTTCTGGCCTTGTTGACCAGATAGGGGTCGGCAATGAGTGCCCGCACCATCGATACCATGTCAGCCTCGCTGTTGCGGACCAGTGCGCTGGCGTGATCCAGCGTCATGATGCGCCCGACGACGATACTCGGCTTGGTAATCATTGGGGTGATCAGCCGGTTGGCCGGCATTTCAGTGCCGAGAGGGTCGTCCGTCGGCGCAATCAACTTGTGGAAGCGCCAGTAGGAACCCATATGCAGGGAAATGTAATCCACCGACGCGTCGATAGCGGCAGCGATCCGGGCATTGAGCTCGGGAGTCAATCCGCCGGGCACGTAATCGTTGTTGGGCAGGCGTACACCGACAACAAAATCCTTGCTGACCTCACTGCGGATTCCGCTGATCACCTCCCGCAGTAGCCGCAGTCTGTTTTCGAAGCTGCCACCATAGCGGTCGGTCCTGCGATTGAGCGCGGGGGACAAGAACTCGTGCAGGAGATAGCCCGACGAGGCGTGAATATCCACGCCGTCCAGGCCGCCGGCTTCGCAGCGCCTGGCTGCGCGAACGAAGCTTTCCACCATCTCATCAATCATGGTCTGCGTCATTTCGAAGGGCACCCGGCCGGTCATGGGATTGGGAACCGTGCCCACCGACCAGCGGCCGGCGCTGGCGCCCGGGTAATAAAGTTGCTGAAACAGTTTCATGCCGTGGGGAGCAATGTGGCGGGTTAGCTGTTGATAAAAGGGTATGCAGTCATCTGACCAGGCTGACATGCCATCCGGTGCCGAGGCATGCACGCTGGCTGCTTCCAGCGTAGTCATCCCCACGCCACCCTTCGCTCGCTCTTCGTGGTAGGCAATCAAGCCATCACCGCTGAGTCCGGTACTGTGCGCCGTTCGCACAATCCGATTGGGGATGGTGCAGCCGCCAACGACAATGGGTTCAAAAAGGTTTTTATATGGGCTCATTCGGGGGCCTTTATGATTATCGACCGCGAGACAGCGGTGGTCAGACCTTGCTTTTTGCCAGAAGGATTTATTTATAACATTGTCATACAAAAAGAACAACACGCCCCCGGGCCATTTTTGGGTACCATCCCGGCTGACCATCCAGCCGGAGGAAACACGTTGCCACGCATAGTCGACCACACTGAACGGCGCAGACAGGTAGCCCGCGCTGCGCGCGGCCTGATCCTGGAGCAGGGCCTGGACAATGTGACCGTGAGAGAAATTGCCAGTCGGGTTGGCTACAGTACGGCGGTCGTTTCGCACTACTTCCGCAGCAAGAAAGAATTGATGTTCCTGGTATTCCGGGAAACCCAGGTCAGTGCTGAGCAGCGTTTCAAGGCTGCCATCGACGCACGCTTGCCGCTAGTGGAAAGCCTGGAGGCCCTGCTGCCAACGGACCGGGACAGTGTGGAAACCTGGCGGGTCTGGTTTGCCTTCTGGAGTATGACGGTCACCTATGACGACTTTCGGGACGAGCAGGTGATCCAGGCCAGAAAGACACTGGGCATGATCGCCGGGCTGCTGGATAACCTGGCTGTGCCGGCGATAAATTCTGACGAACGGGATCTTCAGTCGCGCGCCCTTTTTGCCATGATCACTGGCATCGCCACCCAGGCAACCCACGACCCTGAAGGGTGGCCGCTGGATCGCCAGCGTGCCGTTATAGCACGCTGTTTGGCTGGGAGTGTTCTGTAGGCATCGGCGGAGTCGCTCGAGGTAAGTCGTGAGCATACTCTGTGCTTTGTGCGCATGACAGCCTCTTCCAGTGAGCAGCGGGAGAACCAGACTACGCCGTCCCCAGGTGCGTTTCCCTGCCCGCCCGTGGCATAGGAGGACATCATGGCGTGGCTGCAGTCCACCGTGTCTGTGTACGCCTGAGACACACTGCCCGAGGCGTTCACCCACTTGTCTGTGCTGGAGCCGAAGTCTGCGGCGGACTCATAGGCACCTACCCAGCCGACGTGAAACTCGCCGTCCATGGAGCGGAATTGCGGTGTAATCATCCAGGCGCTATGGCCGCTGGTGTTGCTGGCGGCCCACTTTTGGAAGTTGACGTTGGCCTTCTCCAGATCCTTCATGCCCTTGCCGTCACGGAATGTGCAGGCATAGAGCTCTACCGGTTGTGCGCCTGCATGGTTATTATTTCTGTTATTGGGCCGGAGAATGCCGGCAAAACCACGGTCGGCTCTCTTCAAGGGTAGATCACTGGCAGGAATCGTCCAGGGGCAGGTCGGGAGAGCTGCCCGGTTGGCCTTTCAGTCCATGGCCGGGGGCGCTACTATCCGGGATTGTGGGAGCCCGCTGGCCCAGGCCACTTTCTCTGGCCGCTGCGCGGCCATTCACCTCGTCCGCGGGCGATCGCGCGGTAAGTTACTGTGGGAGCCCGCTCCGCGGGCGATCGCGCGGAGACCGCGCTCCTACAATATTCGGCACGCCATGTGGGAGCCCGCTGGCCCAGGCCACTTTCTCTGGCCGCTGCGCGGCCATTCACCTCGTCCGCGGGCGATCGCGCGG
>JBLRXF010000217.1:0-5587 GCA_047920875.1 Haliea sp.
CACAGCAACCCGGTCGTCTACGGCCCCGACAACCCGGCCATTGCCGGCATCTCCCAGCCGCTGCAGGCCGGCGCCCGCGTCGACGTACTCGGCCTTGAGTTCACTGTCATCGCCGTGCCCGGGCATACGCTGGACCATATCGCCTTCTTTTGTGCTGGCAGCGACAGCCAACCCCCTCTCCTGTTCTGCGGGGACACCCTGTTTGCCGGTGGCTGTGGCCGCCTGTTCGAGGGTACCGCACCGGTAATGCATGCGTCCCTGGCCTCCCTGGCGGCCCTGCCCGCGGCTACCCGGGTGTATTGCGCCCACGAATACACCCAGGCCAACCTGCGCTTTGCTCAGGCAGTGGAGCCCGAAAATCGGAAGCTCGCACAACGCGTTGCCGAAGTTGCGGCCGCGCGGGAACGCGGTGAACCCACTGTCCCCTCGGAGCTGGCGCTGGAATTGGCCACCAATCCGTTTCTACGCTGCGAGGAGCCCGCCTTGGTCGCGGCGCTGCGACGACAGGGAAAATGGCAGGGCGAAAAGCCGGCTGAGCTCTTCGCTGCCCTTCGATCTTGGAAGGATACGTTTTGATTTTACTCAATAAATACAATAAGTTACTGTTGTTTTTTGTAGCAATTTCGAGTTTTAGTCTAAGCACCGGCTGTCAAATGCTCCCCGCTGACAATGAAGCTGAGGGCGCCCACGCCAGCAGCGGTACCAGCCAGGCACAAAGACGGGTGAACCGGGATTCTCCCCCCCTGCGCGCCAGGCGCCCGTTGGCGCCGGAAGATACTGACCCCAACGATCTCTGGGCGCGGATCCGCAGCGGCATGCAGTGGGAAATACCCGACAATCGCCAGGTGCGGGAAGCCAGGGCCTATTACCTGGCACAGGAAGGGTACTTCGAGGCCATTACTGAGCGCGGCGCACTCTACCTTCACTATATCGTGCAGGAAATAGAACGGCGCGACATGCCCATGGAACTGGCGCTGCTGCCTCTGGTGGAAAGCTCCCTCAATCCCTTTGCGCTCTCCTCCCAACAGGCCATGGGACTGTGGCAGATCATGCCCGCCACCGGCCAGAATCTTGGCCTTGACAGCGACTGGTGGTATGACGGCAGGCGCGACCTGCGCCAGTCCACTGCCGCCGCGCTAGACTATCTGGAGTATCTGCACGCGAGCCTCGAAGGTGATTGGCTGCTCGCGGTCGCTGCCTACAACGGGGGTGTCGGCCGCGTCGGCCGTGCGGTTCTGGGCAACAGCGCTCACGGTCGTCGCACCGACTTCTGGTCCCTGCCGCTACCCGCGGAAACACGCACCTATGTGCCTCGCCTGCTGGCCCTTAGCAGCCTGCTTGGAGAACCTGATGCCTGGGAGCTGGCGCTGCCGCCGCTGGCCAATGCACCTGCTTTTGTGCCAGTGCCCACTGGCGGGCAGATTGAACTGGCGCGGGCGGCGGAATTGGCGGACGTCGACCTGCTGGTTCTGCAGGCACTGAATCCTGGTCACCTGCGCTGGGCCACCTCCCCTGCGGTGACTGAACTGCTGCTGCCACCGGAACGGGCGGAACTGTTCCGCGAACGCCTGGCCACACTCAGTCCTGAAGAGCGAGTCAGCTGGCAACACTATCAGGTCAAGCGCGGGGACACTCTCCTGCGGATAGCCCAGACCTTCAACACCCGCGTCGACCTGCTGCGCGAGGCCAACAATATTCAGGGCAGCTTGATCCGCGAAGGCGCGACACTGCTGATTCCTCAGGGAGGTTATGCCGCGGCTTCACTGCCAAACCAAAGCGTTGCAGCGCAGCTTGAGGCGCGGGATTACAAGGTCCGCCGCGGAGACTCGCTGTACCGAATCGCCGGACGCTTCAAGGTCAAGGTCGAGGATCTCATTGCCTGGAACGCGCTGAATTCGAGAGGCACCATCTATCCGGGACAGCAATTGACCGTATATGTCCGCGGCGGCTGACCCCAGCGGCGCAAGCCATTGCAACACGCCGTTCGGGCCGTTTCAGCTGCGGCGCTACCCTGCCCGCAAACAGGAGCTGTTGCGTGCCTGGTGCGGCGCTGACCTGCTGCTGCTGGAAATCGTTGCTGCCTCACCCCTGCCGGGTTCAATCCTGGTGATCAACGACGACTTTGGCGCCCTGTGTCTGCCTCTCGCCGCCGCAGGTGCTGACTGCACCCTGTGGACCGACTCCGCGCTGACGGCACAGGCACTCTCGGACAATGCGCTCGCCAATAACAGCCCGCCACCAGCCCTGGTCTGGAGCACCGATATCCCAACTCTGAACCCGGAGCTGGTACTCCTGCGCATTCCCAAGCAAAAGGCACTGCTGGAATATCAGCTTGCCCGACTTGCACCGTTACTGTCCGCCAGTTGCACGCTGCTGGTGGCGGGCATGGACAAACACCTTCCCGGCGGTCTGGAAGACTTGATCAAAAAGTACATCGGCCCCTGCGAGAAACTGCGCGGACGCTACAAGGCCCACGCCTGGATTGCCCAAGGCAGCGAGCACTCAGCAGCGGTCGCACCCCCACTTCACAGCAGCTACTTTTGCGCGCCGCTGGGTGGCGTCCTGCGCTCCCTGCCGAATGTGTTCAGTCGCGAAGGCCTCGACCTCGGTACCCGTTTTCTGCTTGAACAGCTTGCGCAGCTCAAGCCGGTGACAAGAGCGGTCGACCTTGCCTGCGGCAACGGCATAATCGGCCTGGCAGCGCTGCAGCGCGGGCTGGCCCGGGAGCTGTGGTTTTGCGATGAGTCCGCTCAGGCCATCGCGTCAACCCAACTCAACCTGGAGACCTTACTGCCCGAGCAAGCCTCCATGGCACATTTGCATCACGGCGATGGCCTGCGGGACTGGAGCGCGCCGGCACCGGACCTGATCCTGTGCAATCCGCCCTTCCACCTCCAGCATACGGTGGACGACTATGCCGGCAAGCGGCTGCTCAGCCAGGCGGCTGCGGTGCTGGCTCCAGGAGGCCAGCTGTGCCTGGTAGCCAATCGACATCTGGATTATCGCAGCACGCTGGCACAAGGCTTCCGCCATCAGCGCATCCTGGCGCAGAACCACAAGTTCCGGATTTATCTGGCCAGCCGTTAACATCGAGTATGACTTGTTGACCGAGTGGGGCCTGTTTGCCACCTTGTGTTTCGCGGTGCTGCCGGGATGGCAGCGGCAGTTGGTAGAGTAAGCGCATAAATCAATAAGAGCGGAGTCCGATCGTGAAATTTGTTCTCTCCACTTCCTTCAGCACCGTCGCCCATCTCACCAGGATAGCACCGGTGGCGGACGAGTACGGCTGGGAGGCCATGTCCTTCTCCGATCACGTAGTACACCCCGAGGAGATCAGTGAGCCCTATCCCTATACCGAAGATGGCAGCCGCCGCTGGGCAGCATTCACCGACTGGCCCGACCCTTGGGTTGTCATAGGCGCCCTGTCGACAATTACCCAGCGCCTGCGCTTTACCAACAACATTTTCGTGCTGCCCATGCGCAACCCCTTTCTGGTTGCCAAGGCGATCAGCACCGCCGCTATTGTTTCCAACAATCGGGTAACGCCCGCCTTTGGCGTCGGCTGGTCAGCGGATGAATTTGCGCTCATGCAGCAGGACTTCCGCACCCGCGGCAAGCGCACCGACGAAATGCTGGAGATCATGCGTCTGCTGTGGACAGGCGAGATGGTGGAATACCATGGCGAGCACTACCAGTTCGAGCGCCTGGAAATGAACCCCGCGCCCAGCGCGCGGATCCCGATCTGGATCGGCGGGATCTCCGACCCGGCGATGCGCCGGGCCGCGCGCCTGGCCGACGGCTGGGTCACGGACCTGCAGCCCTCCAGTGAAATCATCGACAGCATTGGCCGTATTCGCCAGTGGCGGCGCGATTGCGGCCGCGAGCACGAGCCCTTCGAGGTCATGGCGACGCCCAATGATGCCTGGGATGCCGATGGCTACAAGCGGCTGGAGGACGCGGGCGTCACCCACATCCTGACCATGCCCTGGGCCTTCTATCACGGCGAGACCGAAGATGTGGATCTCAAGATCGACGGTGTAAAGCGCTATGCCGATGACGTGATCGCGGCCCTACTTTAAGCGGCCCTACCTTAAGCGGCCCTGTCCTCTACAGGAGCGCTGCTATAGAATGGCGCACCTCGAACGGTGCCGCTGCGGCAACTGGCGACACCCTGGCAGGTAACAAGCAATGAGCACTATGGAAGTCTACAACGTCAACGTTACGTCCCAGGACGTGATGATAACGCCAGCCGAGCTGAAACAGGCTCTGCCCTTGAGCCCTGCCGCGCAGGCAGTGGTCAGTGACAGCCGAGCGGTCATTCAGAACATTCTCGATCGCAAGGATCCCCGCATCTTCGTCGTGGTGGGCCCCTGCTCGATCCACGACACTGACGCCGCCCTGGATTACGCCCGGCGCCTGAAGGCACTGGCGGAGGAGCTGGGAGACACACTGTACATCGTGATGCGAGTCTATTTTGAGAAGCCGCGCACCACGGTAGGCTGGAAAGGCCTGATCAACGATCCCCACCTGGACGACTCTTTCAAAATAGAGGAAGGCCTGCATATCGGCCGCCGGCTGCTGCTGGACATACTGGAACTAGGTCTCCCTACCGCCACGGAAGCTCTCGACCCGATCTCCCCGCAGTACCTGCAGGAGCTGATCAGCTGGTCTGCGATTGGCGCCCGCACTACTGAATCCCAGACTCACAGGGAGATGGCCAGTGGCCTGTCCTCCGCGGTGGGCTTCAAGAACGGTACCGACGGCGGCTTGACCGTCGCCAGCAATGCCCTCAACTCGGCAGCCAAGCCACACCGCTTTCTGGGCATCAACAGCGACGGCGAGGTGGCGGTCATCACCACGCGCGGCAACCCCTATGCGCACATTGTCCTGCGCGGTGGCAGCAACGGCCCCAATTACGATTCCGTGCATATCCGCCTGTGTGAGGACGCATTGGCAAAAGCCGGCGTTCCCCAGAACATCATGGTGGACTGCAGCCATGCCAATTCCAGCAAACGGCCGGAGCTGCAGCCCCTGGTCGTGGAAAACGTGGGTAACCAGATTGTGGAGGGCAATCGCTCGATCATCGGCCTGATGATCGAGAGCCACATCAATCCAGGCAGCCAACCGATACCGGAGAACCTCGCTGATCTGCGCTACGGCGTTTCTGTCACCGACGGCTGTATTGGCTGGGAGGAAACCGCAAGCTGCCTGCGGGCCCTGCGAGCGAGCCTCAAGGACGTGCTGCCCAGGCGCCTTGGCGCCTAGTAGTAGGCCTGGCTGCGGTCCGTGTGATCGGTGCTGTCACGCACACCCTTGAGCTCGGGTAGCTGTTCCAGCAGGGTTTTTTCCACCCCCCCCTTCAGGGTCTGATCAACCATGCCGCAGCCCTGGCAACCGCCGCCAAACTTGAGAATGGCATAGGGATCCTCGGTGATCTCCACCAGGCTGACCTCGCCACCATGGGCCGCCAGGGATGGGTTCACTTCGTTGTAGAGAATGTAATTGATGCGATCTTCCAGCGGGCTGTTTTCATCCACTCGGGGCAGTTTCGCGTTGGGCGCCTTGATGGTCAGCTGCCCGCCCATGC
>JBLRXF010000218.1:0-5578 GCA_047920875.1 Haliea sp.
GGTGGCGCGGGTCAGACCCAGTAGTTTGGCCGCGCGGGTTATGTTGCCACCCGCACGCTCCATGGCGCGGTCGATCAAAACCTGTTCAAGGGCAAACATCTGGCATCCCTGTTCCAGCAGACGCTCGGCCAGTTGGTTAAGTTCGAGCTGGCCAGAGGAACTTGACTGAGACTCCACGGCCATATTCGGAAACAAATGTGACGCTTCTATTTGACCGCCGTTATCCGCGAGGATGATGCCCCGCTCTATGACGTTACCCAGTTCGCGGATATTCCCCGGCCAGTGATAGTCGCGCAGCATGGCCATGGCGCGGTCGGTGATGCCCTGCAGCAGCTTCCCGTGCAGGCTCGAATACTTGTCGACAAAATGCCGCGCCAACTCGGGAACGTCGTCGATCCGCTCACGCAGCGAGGGTACAACGACCGAATACACATTCAGTCGGTATAGCAGGTCTGCCCGGAACCTGCCTTGCCTGACCGCCTCCTCCAGGTCTTCGTTGGTAGCCGCAACCAGACGCACATCAACTTTCCGCGTGCGCGTGTCTCCCAGGCGTTCCAGTTCGCTTTCCTGCAGTACTCGCAACAGCGCCGCCTGCGCTTGGGGACTGAGCTCTCCAACCTCGTCCAGAAATAAAGTGCCTCCGTGAGCGCGCTCAAAGCGCCCGGGGCGGGACTGGTCTGCCCCGGTAAAGGCGCCCTTTTCCACGCCAAACAACTCGGCTTCAATCAAGTCCGCGGGAATGGCAGCGCAATTAACGGCAATAAATGGCTTGTCGCGGCGTGGGCTCCCCTGGTGCAGCGCCTTGGCAAACATGTCCTTGCCGACGCCGGTCTCCCCCAGCAACAGCACGGTCACCTTGCTTTCGGCTGCCCGGGCCAACAGCTCCCGCACTTTCAAAAATTTTGCGGAGCAGCCTATAAGGTCACCGAAACTCTGATCTGCAGTCAGGTTCTCACGCAGCGCAGTAACTTGTGACTGGAGAGCAAATAACTGGTCGGCGATACGATCAGGGCGATAGTATCTGAGCAGCTCTTCAGCATCATCCCACTCCTCAACAGGACGCCCTTCAATCCGACAGACCTTCTCACCACAGCCCATGCAGCCGAGCTCTCGAAACAGTATCTGCCGCCCGGTGAAGCGGGTTGTGAAGCCACTGGCGTAGCCAATCTGCGACCAGCATACGGGTTCGTAACTGACACCATATTCAGCAAGAAATATCTCCGCCTCAAAGGAGTGCTGCCACTCAAATAAGCCGTGAAAGTCTTCGCTGTCTTCGCCGACATTCATGCTTACCGGCACAACCTTGACCTGACCGGTCACCATGTGTAATTGCGGCCCCGCGGAGAATGCCTCGAACATGGAGGCATCGGGGCGCAGGCGACGCGCCGTATCCGCGTCACGCTGGCCCGCAATGTAGCCCATGCGAATCAGCAAACCCTTGGCGCGATCCATGCCCAGAGACTCGATCATCTCTTTGCGCAAGGCCTGCAATTCGCTGCTGCGCAGCAACACCATACGCTCTTCGGCCAGCCAGATTCGCCCCTGCTCAGGCTCGAAGCGCAGGAGCTCCTGCAAGTCATCCAGCGCTGGCAGATCCGGTAAATTGTCGATCATTGCGGTGCTCACGATAGCTTATAATTATGGGGTGTCTTCGGCTGTTGAAAACCCAGCCAGTTAACTCGCCCAAACTACACCGACTGAGCAAATATTACAAAGCTCCAGTGAACTTGAAGGTTGCATCCCCTTCTCTAGTCCTGCTTGAAGCCAACCGCCAACTGCCGTGCCACGGACTTCATTGCAGTCATTTGCTCGCTGTAGTCGAGACCAGTCCCAAACCAGGCAATAACCAGGCTGCGGCCCGGATCAACGTAAAGACCCTGGCCTAGATAGCCTCCCTTGTACATGCCTCCATCGTCCCAGATCTCATCCCACTGCCAGGCGGCGCGGCCCGGCAAATCGGCAGCATACTCTTGGCGCAGCAGCGCCTGGGCATCCTCAGGCAAGGCAATGCCGCCACCTGCGCGAATGTCGGCAATCATGCTATCGGCGACATCCGCGAAGCGTTCGTTGTCGGTGAAAACCAGCCCGAAGCGGGCGAGATCTCGCAGCTTGGCGCTGAGGCCGCCAGAGGCGTAAGCATAGCCCTCTGCACTAATGCTCATTAGAGCGTCACTTTCGGCGCCAATGCGCTCCCAGATCCTCGTACGAACCGCATCGGCATAGGGTTGCCCAGTCACGCTTTCAATCAACAACATGAGCACATTGGTATTGGCTGATACGTACTCATTGCGTACCCCCGCGGGCCCTGAGCGGCCCATGGTCCCGATGTGCGTCATGAATTCCAAGGGAGCACCAGTAGGCGCAGTAATGCCCAGTGTCTCTTCCATTCGGTAAACGCAGGTCGAGGTGTCCTGATAACCGTCGCTGTCCAGGCAATCGATGCCGGAGGCCATGTTGGCAATGTCGCGCACGCCAGTGCCCGCCCACGCTGTGTTCTTGAGCGCTGCCACGTAGACATCTATGGCAGCATCCATATCCACAAGATCCTCTGCTACCAGTGTTGCCAGCACCGCAGAGGTCAACACCTTGGTAACAGACCACGCGTAGTGGCGCTGGCGCGGCTGCATGTTGGGATAGGCTTCGAAAACAATCGCGCCGCGGTGCAGAATAAGCACGCTATCGAGCAAGGCATCCTGCGCCACGTACTCGGCAAAAGACAGGCGAGTGTCACCGAGGGTGACTATGGCATCAGCCAGATCACTGCGCGGCTTTGCGGGCAAGCGGTGGACCTGCTCGCCACGGGAAATGGTTGCACTGCGCAGATAGGACTCTGCATGCAGGTGAAACTGCCTGCTCACCGCGCCACCGCTATCGAAATTCTTTGGGGTTACCAGCGTGAACTGCTGGCGATGATTCTGGGCGCTTATCGGCATGGTCGTGATGGTGAGCAGGATGACTACAAGGCATCGAATCAACGGTTAACTCCTCAATTTAATTGCCTACTGTGTTACCAGCAATGATTCGCCGGCATCTTTCACGCCCTAACCGTCCTGCACCGACGATGCAAATACCATCAACGCCGGAAAAAAGTCCAGGAAGGCAGCCTCCAGTTCAGCGTCCCTGTGAGCAATGACAGCGGCAGCCAGCGGCAGCGGGTTATCGTGCCGCAAACGTCGGCCAATACTGATCAACGTTGCCTCCACGCCGGTCATGGTAGCGCAGCGGTCCAGCCAGTCATGGCAAATCAAGCGCGGCAGGTACTCTGCCAGCGGGTCTGGCAGCAGCTCCTGATGGGCAGTGAGTGCCGCATAAACCCCGTCGACAAATGCCCGCCGCTCGCCATCGGCAAACCGTGACCAGTGGCGAATCAGAAAGTGATCGAAGGCAACATCCAGCACGATCCCCGCATAGCGCCGCTGCTCTTGAGGGAAACCCCTTTTCAGCTCCGCCAGCTGCGGATGTGCGTCAACGAAGGCATCAATACGGCGATGCTGGACCACGCCCTGCCGTATGCCCGGTGCCAGTGCCAGTGTATCCAGCGGGCCCTTGAGGAAATCGCCCACCACATTGCCGACAAGCTGCTGCGCACTGGCACCGGAAAGAAAGGCATGGGCAAGATGGTTCATGGCAAACAGGGCGGCTCAGGGCGCATCAGCATACCACGCAGTCCGCGGATGCAGACAGCTCTACCCAAGGCCGCAGCGAGGTGAGATCATGGTCGAACATCCCATTGTCGACACCTTCGCCAGAGACACACACGTTGTTGCAGGTAATACCCCGCCGCCCATGGATTCACTTTCTGCTCCTGGGAGCCACGCTGTTCTGGCTGCAAACCCTGCTGTTTCCGGCACCCAAGCCCATGGTTGGCCCCTTGAGCGAGGCGCGTATTGAAGGGCTGCTGACGCAGTGGCAGGCCGTGACCGGGCAGCGCCCGGAGGGCGCCGAACTGGAGCGCATCGTCCGTGCAGAGCTGCAACAGGACATGCTGTTCCAACACGCCGTCAGCATAAACCTCCACCGACAGGACCCGGTCGTCTTGCAGCGCCTGGTGCTCAATATGCAATTTCTGGGTCTTGGTACGGACGAAGACAGCGATGCCGCGCTGTTCGAGCGGGCTCTGGCGCTGCGGCTGCATCTTGGCGATGAAGTGGTGCGCCGCCGTCTGCTGCAGGTCATGGAACAGCTGCTGCTGGCGGCCAACCCGCCGCAACCGGTATCCGCTGCAGCGCTTGCGAATGCCTTTGCAGAACGCGCCGAGGAGCTGCAGCTTCCAGCCCGCTATTCCATCCAGCAGCTGTTTTTTGATCGCAGCCGGGAGCCGGAACTGGCGGCGCTGGTGGCGCGAATCGAGGACGAGCAACTCGACCCGGAAGCCGCCCTGAGCCTGAGTTCACCCTTCATGCACGGCTACACGTTCAGCGAGCAGACGCCGGATCAGCTTGCACGCACTTTCGGCGCCGTATTCGTCAGCAATCTGCTGGCCACGGATCCCGCACCCCAGCGCTGGCACGGGCCCCTGCGCTCGGCCTATGGCTGGCACTATGTCTGGGTTGACCGCATGACCCCTGCGCGGCCTCCAACATTGGAGGAGGCGCGGCCTGTCTTGCAGCGCGATCTCGAGCTGGCGGCACGCAAGCAGGCGCTGGCGGGTGCCATTGCCGACTTGGCTGAACGCTACGAGTTGCTGCCATGAAGCGCCACCTGTACCTGGGCCGGATCATCATTCTGCTGTTGGCAGCTTGCCTTGGCAGCGCCGCCCAGGCCCACCGCTTCGCCCCTACACTGCTGCAGCTGGTCGAGCTTGCGCCAGGCTCCTACAACGTGGTCTGGAAGACGCCTGCCCAGGCCACCAGCCCGGTGCCGCTGGCACCGGCCTGGCCGGAAACCTGCAGCGTTGCCAGCGCCAGCCCGCCCCAGCCCGAGGGCACCGGGCTGGTCAGCAGCCTGCAGCTGGGCTGCGAGGGCCTCGAGGCCGCTGGACTGGTAGGCCAGACCCTGGGAGTGGACGGACTGGCAGCCAACCAGGCCACGGTGATGCTGATGCTGACCCTGTTGGACGGACGCCAGTACCAGCAGGTGCTGAACGCTGAGCAGCCGCGGTTTACGGTGCCCGAGGAGCCGGCCGCGGGACGGGTCATGACTGATTACACGCTGCTGGGCATAGACCACATCTGGACCGGCATCGATCACCTGCTGTTTGTCTTCGGCCTGCTGCTGTTGGTGGGCAGCAATGTGCGCCTGCTGTGGACCATCACTGCCTTTACCGTCGGCCACAGCATCACCCTGTCCCTGGTGACCCTGGGATTCTTCGATTACCCCGTGGCACTGGTGGAGTTCACCATTGCCGTCAGTATTTTTTGGCTGGCCGTGGCCTTGACCCAAGCTGACGAGCGCAGCCTGTTCCGGCGCCATCCCTGGTGGCTGGCGGGCGGGTTTGGCCTGCTGCACGGCATGATCACCATCCAGCCAGGCCCAGGCACCGATTTGCGGCTCAAGCTCTGCAATGCGCGCCAGATACAGTTCCACCAGATCGACGGCCCGCAATGTACCTGCGGCAAGGCGGTCGCGCATTTCGACC
>JBLRXF010000219.1:0-5557 GCA_047920875.1 Haliea sp.
GGGCAGCGCCGACGACGCGGCAGTACTGGAGGTGCCGGCGGGCGCCATTCAGTTGCAGAGCCTCGATATTCTCCGCGGACTGGTGTCCGATCCGTGGGTGATGGGGCGCATCGCCGCCAACCACGCCCTGTCTGATCTTTATGCCAGTGGCGCCCAGCCCCGCTTCGCGCTGGCGGCAGTTACGCTGCCCTTCTGCAGCCCGGCGCTGCAGCGGCGCGAACTGGTCCAACTCCTGGCCGGGGCGCTGGCGGAATTCGAGCGGGTGGGCTGCCGCCTGGCGGGCGGGCACAGCCTGCAGGGGCCTGAGCTGGCGCTCGGTTTTGCGGTCACCGGGGAACCGCTGGTTGCGGGCCGGCTGCTGCCCAAGCGGGGGCTGCAAGCCGGGGACCAGCTACTGCTGACCAAGCCGCTGGGGACTGGCACGCTGTTCGCTGGGCAGATGCAGCTACAGGCGGATGGTCGCGACATCATCGCAGCCACGGCTATGATGTTGCAGAGCAATTACTCCGCGGCCCGGCTGGCGTTGGAGTACGGCGCCTCTGCGGCAACGGACGTCACCGGCTTCGGACTCTGGGGACACCTGCTGGAGATGCTGGGCCCGGGGCAGTATGCGCAGCTGTCGCTGGCTGCAGTGCCGGCGCTGCCTGGGGCCTTGGACAGCCTGCAGGCAGGTATATACAGCAGCATGCACCCGGCTAACATCCGGCTCGCAAGCTGCGCGCTGCAAGCGGAGCCGCAGCGGGATCTGCTCTTTGATCCCCAGACCAGCGGTGGCCTGTTGCTCGGGGTTGCCCGGGAGCAGGCTGCGGGGCTGCAACAGGCGCTGCGCGAGGCGGGTTACTCCTGTGCCTCGATTATTGGCGAAGTGGTCGCGGGGCAGGGTGAGCAGATTCGCTGGGTCTGATCAGTGCCCGCGTCCCTCCAGCCACTGCCAGATCAAGCCCTGCTGCCGGTCTCTGCCGGTCAGGACATACTCCAGACGTTCGTCATTCTCCAATACCGCCCGCAGGCGCGCAGCCTCGCCGTCACGCCCTGCCAGCAGCAGTCTGTCACCCATGGCGAGAGGCAGGTCGTCCGGGGGAAACAGAATGTCCTCTTGCTGTCTGCGGATGAACACCATCTCCAGATGGAGACGTTGCTGCCAGTCCCGCGGGTCCGCCAGCAGCTCCCCCACGGTGACTTGACCGCCGGCTTGCAGGACCCGGGCCAGGGCCGGTGTGCGCCGGACGCTGATTCTGCCTGAGGAAAACTGCGGAGGGTGATCGCTCTGGTGGCGCAGGAAAGCAGCCAGAGCGTGGCGTGCAACATCGTTGTCCTCTACCAACAGCTGCTGGGTAAAGGGCTCTACCAGGCTCGAGCTGATGCGGCTCAGAATCGTGCCCGCGACAACGCTGCTGGGCTGCCCCAGAAAGTCCGGCTCTGCGGCACGGAACAGGGCATGACTGGAGAGCCCGTTCTCCAGCGCAACCTGAAACAGCGCGGGGTTAAGCGCTCGCGCCGTGATCAGGATCGACAGGTTATCGGCGTCATCGTCCGTGGCGGCGACGATCCCCACCGCACTTTGCACGCCGGCTGCCGCCAGCTCCTCAGCCTGGGTGCCCCGGCCGGCAATGGTGCCTTCCGGGCAGCCGGACTGGGCCGGTTCGGGGTGAATCACCACGACGTTCATGCCCCGCTCCTGCAGCAGTGTCCAGGCTGCCCGCCCGACCCGGCTGAAACCGCAGACGATCCAGTTGCCGTGGGGTATGACAATGGGCTTGGTGAGGCGCGCATTGGGGCCAGTGTTAAGCCAGTGGTAGAGGCGAAACAGATCCGGCTTGTCAATGGCCAGGGCCAGGCGTCGCTGGTACTCCTCAACGGGGTTGACCACATGGTCGGTGTCAAAGGAGCGCATATTGTCCGCTTCGCCGCGGGTATCGGCGCTGGCATATACCGCGACCTTGTGATTCAACAAAGTGGCGCTGATGGCAATCTTGAGGTTTACATGGCCCTCACCGGTGACCGCGATGACTCCACTGCACCAGCGGCTGCGCAGGCCAGCCTCGACCAGGTTGTCAGGCAAATTGGCGTTCATGCAGAAGCCGGTGACGGATGCCTGGAAGTCCTCTACCTCCAGCAGCTCCATTTTCTCCTGATTATGCTCCACGACCACCACCTGGTGGCCGCGATCCGTCAGCGCGCGGGTCAGCATGCGCCCGGTGTCGCCGTAACCGCAGACCAGGTAGAAAGGCTCATTGAGGTTGCGCACCAGCCTTGCCAGCCGGGCCCGCCGCAGCGCGCGGCGATAGGCAGGTTCCTGCAGCAGGGAGATGATGGAGCCGATGGAGAACAGCCAGGCGATGACCGTGAGGTAAATACTGACCATGGTCCACAGCCGCTGGCCCTGGGAAAACGCGTAGGGCACCTCGCCGAAGCCAATGGTGCTGCCGGTGTAGCTGACAACGTAAAAGGCTTCGAAGAAGCTCATGCGCCACGGGTTGCCCTGGTCATCCGTACCGGGGATCAGGGTGAAACCTACGGTGGCAACGCTGTAGGCCAGTATCAACACCGTCAGCGGCACGCGCATGCGCCGCAGAAAGAGAAAGACCAGCGAGCTGTTGGCGGGATTGGTCATTGCAGCCTGGGCGGCCTAGCGCCTGCTGAGCCCGGCGGTATCCAGCGTCAGGAGCACCAGGGATACCAGGTTTGCCAGCAGCGCCCCCCCGGACAGGGACACGATCGAGGCCATGACCTTGGGTGTCAGCCCTACCTCGGTTATGTGAACCGCGATGCCCCATACCACCACCGCGGCAATCAGTTGCAGGTTCACCACCAGGCTGGAAGCGAGCAGGATCGCTCCCATCTGCGAGCGCTCACCGAACTTAAGCACAGTGGCGATGAGGCCCACGACCAGGGCTGCGAACAGTTCGTAAACGTCGTGGTGGTCGGGGTTGTCGATATCGCCAATGAAGAAGCCGAAGTTCAGCGTTACCGCCAGCAGCACGAAAAAGCCGAACACCACTTTGCTCATGTTCATTGAGATCTCTCCCCTCACCAGAACTGCAACCATTATGCGCAACTGGCCTAGGGTTGCCAGCCCCGCCAGGCAGAAAGCGGTCAACCAGCAGCGGCAAAGTCCTCCAGTGCCTTGCCGGCAAGGCGGTAGCCCACCCACTCGCTCTGCGGCCGGGCGCCGAAGGATTCGTAGAATTGAATGGCAGGCTCGTTCCAGTCCAGCACATTCCACTCGAAGCGGCCGCAACCCTCTGCCACCGCCTGTTTGGCCAGATGCTGCAGCAGGGCCTTGCCGGCACCCCTGCCGCGCTGTGCCGGATCCACGTAGAGATCCTCCAGATAGAGTCCCAGGCGGCCCAGCCAGGATGAGAAGTTGTAGAAGTAGAGCGCGAAACCGGCGGCCTCGCCGTCTAGTTCACAGATGAGGGCGAAGACCCGCGGATGCTCCGCAAACAGCAGGCCGCGCAGATTTTCCTCGGTGGCTGTGACCTCGTTCAGTGCTTTTTCATAAAGGGCGAGATCGCGCACAAAGCGCAGAATCAGCGCGCAGTCTTGAGGTTGGGCTTGACGTATGAGCAGGGCCGACATGTGACTCCATGAGGTGAGGACGGATGAACCGGCATTGTAGGCAGAAGTCCTGTTGCCGGTCACCCGTTGTCAGCTATGGCTAGTGAGCCTGCGAGGCCAGGACGTCCGCTACAGAAGGGCCCTCAACCGTGACATGCTCCCGCGCCTTGACCTGATCCGGGCGAATGTCGGCCACATTGGTCATGAACTGGCTATACCACTTGCGCACCATATGGATGGGACCGTCGCCGTCGCACATCAGCGGATTGTCGATGATGCACTTGTTGTTCCAGATCGCCACGTCCTGGTGGAAGGATTCAATGTTGAGCGCGGTGTATTCGTCCAGCATGGCCTGGTTCTCGGCCTCACTCAGATTCGGATCCTTGCGGATCATGACGCCGAAGTTGATGATGAAGTTGTGCATGTCCACCGGAATATGGCTCACCAGCAGATGGACGTTCATCGGATGCCCGCCCATGCTGCCGGTCATCGTCGTGGTCATGTAGGCCGGGCCCTCGTAGGTGGCCACGCTGGTGATCAGGGCGCCGTCGCCCTCGGTGAGGATCTGGTGGCCGCCGACCATGTACTGCACGAACTTGTGCCCGTCCATGGTGTTGCTGAAGGATTTCACCGTGGAATAGTGAATGGGGCCGAAATGCGCCATGTCCGCCATGTTGTCCACCAGTTCCCGACCCTGGGAGGCAATCGGGATGGCACGCATTTCCCAATCGGTCCAGCTGCCTGAGTACCAGTCCGCCATGGCTTCAGGTTCCTGCTCGGGAATCGGCGGATTGTTTTCCGGGTCCTGCCAGACAAACACCAGGCCGTTCTTTTCCAGGGTCGGCCAGGACTTTATCACCGCTTTGTCAGGGATCTTCTTGGCGTAGGGAATGTCGTCGCAGACCCCGTCCGCGCCCCAGCTCCACAGGTGGAAGGGGCACTGCACTGAATTGCCGCAGACCTTGCCCTGGCTGAGGTCGCCGCCCATGTGCGGGCAATAGGCGTCGAGAATATGGACTTCGCCATCTTGCTCGCCCCGATAGGCGGCCAGCTTGGTACCAAATACCGCGAGCATCCGCGGTGTGGTGGTCACACTGTCGGCATTCCCTATGACATACCAGCCGCGGGCATAGCGCTCCGGGCGGGGCTCGGCCTTGATGATGTAGGGCTCGATCTTCTGTTGTACGGTCATGGCGTTATCTCGCTTATAAAAAGAAGTCCGCATTGGGCTGCCCCATCAGGGTGCCACCCAGGTTGCGACCAAACTTGAAGGGATTGTTGGCGACGTGAGTGCGGCCGGCATTGATGTCCAGCCAGGCCCGGTTCAGGGGATGGCCGCGATGGATGCCCTGGGCGCCGCAGGCGATGAACATGGCGTTGATGGCCTCGGCGCACTTCGCCGCTACCCGCGAGGCGTCAAAACGCATCTTGATGCGCTCATCCATGGGCAGCGTTCTACCCTCTTTTGCCGCCGCCACCATCTGGTCGAAATTGCGGAACATGATGGTTTCGCACTCATCGACCGTGGCAATGGCGTTGGCCAGCGCCATCTGGGCGTCCGGGTCGCTGGCAATCTTGTTGCCGTCGTTGAGGCCTACCCGGTTCTTGTTGACCTCGACATAGCTGTCGGTCACGCCGCGCAGGGCACCGATGGCGGAGCTGCACACCGCGCGCACGAAAATCTGGCCAAAGGGCAGGCGGAAAATATAGTGGCTGTTGACTGCGTTGCCGGGGCTGCTGCACTGGAAGCCGTCAATGGAGCGGTGGGTACGGTACTCTGGTACAAAGGCATCCTTGACCACGATATCGTGGCTGCCGGTGCCCTCCAGGCCGCTGACGTCCCAGTTGTCGACGATCTCGTAGTCGCTGCGCGGGACCAGGAAAGTGCGGTAGTCAGGCGCCTCGCCTTCCTTTTCCGGGGGTATCATGGCGCCCAGGAAGGCCCAGTCGCAGTGCTTGGAGCCGGACGAAAAGCCCCAGTGGCCGCTCAGGCGAT
>JBLRXF010000220.1:0-5551 GCA_047920875.1 Haliea sp.
GGGACACTGCCAGCAGATTGAGGCCGTAGCGGCTGCGCAGCTGGATGTCGCTGGCCGAGCGCCCCGCCAGGCCGGAAGCGGGCAGCACCACGAGTTCGGTCAGCACCACCTCGCCGCCGCCGGGTCGATCGGACTCCGCTTCAGCGCTGCCGTCATCCGCAGCGCTGTCCTCCGGTGCCCGCACATCGGCCGCCGGCTCGGCATCGACCTCGCTGTCCCGGGGCTCCGGTTTTACAGATTCCTCCAGCTTGAGGCCCAGCTGCGCCAGGATATCCGCAAGCGCATCGACCTCGGCCTCGATCACCAGGATGTCGGCGGTGCGGATTCGCCGCGCCGAGTGCGGCGCGCTAAGGCGCACTTCGTTGCGCACCAGCCCCACAACCTGTGCCCCTGCCTCATCCAGCGCAGACTCCAATTCGCTCAGGGTCATCCCTGAGGCCTTGCTGCCTTTGACGACCCGCGCCTCGGTGAGATAGGCGCTTGTTTCAAAGTCTCCCGCTCCCTGCTGTTTGCGCTGAGGCACCAGCTTGCGTCCCAGCAAGACCACGAACAAGACCCCGGCCGCGGCGACCGCCAGGCCAACCGGCGTGAAGTCGAACATGCCGAAGCCGGTGCCATTGGCCTCGGCGCGGAATCCAGAGACGATGAGATTGGGCGGCGTGCCGATCATGGTGGTCATGCCGCCAAGGATGGTGCCGAAGGCGAGGGGCATCAGTACCTGCCCCGGGGGCAGCTCATGGCGTTTGGCCATTTGCACGGCCACGGGCATCAGCAGGGCCATGGCGCCTACGTTGTTCATGAATCCCGACAGCACCGCGCCCAGTCCGGTCAGCGCCGCCAGGCTGAGGACGGGCCCGGCCTGTTGGGGCAGTGCATGGCGCGCCAGTGCATCCACCGCCCCCGATGTTTGCAGGCCGCGACTCAGCACCAGCACGCAGGCCACGGTAATGACTGCCGGATGGCCGAATCCGCTGAAGGCGATCTCCGGTGCGATCAGGCCGGCCAGGACGCAGGCCAGCAGCGCGCCAAGGGCCACCATGTCATGGCGCCACTTCCCCCACAGGAACAGGCCCACCGTCGCCAGCAGGATGGTCAGGATCAGTGCCTGGTCAGTGGTCATCGCATGGCCGCCTGCGCTGTGGGAAGTGCATCAGGTCAGGGAGCTTGCCACTTCCGCTACTACCGCGGCAAGCGCGGGACCTTGATCTTCCTGCAGGAAGTGACCGGCACGCTGAATGGTCGGGTGGCTGTGACCCCTCGCGCCGGGTATGCGTCGGCGGAAGACATCTGCCCAGGCGGCGGTTGCCGGGTCGCTGTCACTGAAGGCGGTGACGAAGGGTTTCCGCCACTGTTCCAGCAGACGCCAGGTCTGCCGGTTTTCAGCCACGCCGGGCCTATCCTCGTGGATCGGAATCAGGTTGGGGAACTCCAGGGCTGCCGCCTTGAAGGCCGGAGTCGGGAAAGGCGCGTCATAGGCGGCCCGCACGGAGGCGGACAGCCGGGTCACGGACACCCCCGCGACCACATCGCCAATGGGCAGATCAGTCGCCGACCGAGTGGTGGCCACCCATTGCTCGATCACCGCCCCTGGCCAGCCGGCAACGCCTGCGGGTGGTGCCTCGCAGTTTGGCAGCAGGGTGTTGGCGGCGACCACCGCCCGAAAGCGCTCTGGCATCCTGGCCAGCACTGACAGGCCGATGGGCCCACCCCAGTCCTGGCAGACAAGGATGATATCGCGCAGATCCAGCGCCTCGACCAGCTCGGTCATCTGCGCCACGTGGCCGGCATAGCTGTAATCATTGCGCTGTGCTGGCTTGTCCGAACGACCGAAGCCGATGAGATCTGGTGCTACGCAGCGCAGGCCGCGCCCTGTGAGGTCTCGAATCATGTGCCGGTAGAGGAAACACCAGCTTGGCTCGCCGTGGAGCAGCAACACCACCGGCCCCGCCCGCGGCCCCTCGTCAAGGTAGTGCATGCGCAGGGCGCCGAGCTGCCTGTCGGCAAGCTGCAGGTAGCGAGGTGCCCAGGGAAAGTCGGGAAGTCCGGTAAAGCGGTGATCCGGTGTGCGCAGAATAGCGGTCATGGCGTAGGCAGGTTTCCGGTAAGGGCCCGGCAGTCATCCGGGTCTGTTGGGTGGTTCGACAGTGCGCTGGCAATAGCTTCCGCAGTGCGGCTTACGGCGTCCTGCACGAGCGCTGCAAGCCCGGGTGCCGCGGCCTGCGCGGGTGCAACGATGCCAGCGGCCGCTGCCGGGCACCCGGCTTGCAGCAGCAGGTCGGCAAAATTATTGCGCCCGGCCATGTGCTCCGGGGCCAGCAGCAACAGGCGCCGGTACAGCGCTGCCGCCGCTTCCTGGTCAGCCGCTGTGCGTCGGGCATTGGCGGTGGCAAAGAGAATATCCGGCTCCTGCGGCCAGCGCGCCAGCGCGCTCTCCCAGGCGGCGAGGGTGACCCCGGGCTGCAACAGTCCCTCCTGGCGGGCGAGGTCCGAGCCGATACTGTCACCGCGGGCGCTTGCAGGAATCTCCCCGAGGCGGGGCACCACCAGTCCCCAGAAGTCCGCCCTGGCCCAGCTGGCGATGAAGTGGGTCCAGGATTCCTGTCGGCGGCGTTCGCTGCCGGAGCGCAGTATCACGCGCTCCCGCGTCGGCTCGTAGCCCACCACCACCGCGTAGTGCCAGCGGGGCAGGGAACGCAGGCCGAGATTCTGCAGTACCAGTACCGGATTGCCGGCCTCAAGCTCGGCCAGCAGTGCCTGCGGTGTCGCTTCCAGGGTGAAGGGGATACGCCCGGCCCGGCGGGCCGCGGCCAGCAGCTCCAGTTGCAGGCTGCCCTGGCGCCCGGGCAGGTAGACCTGGGGGGCGAGGGCGTCGGGGCTGGTCGCCACACCGCTGTGTACCAGCACCGTGGCCAAGGCGGCGGGGCCGCACTGGTACTCGGTTTGCGGGAAAAAGGGTACCGCCACCAGCTCGCGGGGAGCCTGGTCGGGGGATGGCGGCGCGGTAGAGGCGCAGGCAGAGACCAGCGCCACCAGCGCCAGCGCGATAATGCTTCTCCCCAAGAGACTGCCCCCCGGTCAGTTACCCTGCAGCGAACCCGGGTCGGAGGCGTTGAACCTGGGCACTAGATCTTGGTGAACACGTTGGTCACGCCGAGGATTTCCAGCACCAGAAGCACCAGGAACAGGGCGCCGAGTACGCCGAGAGCACCGGCGCCGGCGGGGAGGGAATCCAGGCTCTGTGCCAGCTGCTGCAACTCCGCATCCGACAGGGCGCCAATGCGCTCCATGGCAGCCGCGGGGTCGACGCCCATGGCCAGCATCTGCTGCTGAACCACATCGCGGGCGAGCACAGCGTCGATATGGGCCAGCTGTTCACCGCGGTGCTGCTGGGCGAAGTGCTCGGCATTGCCGATGACAGCGGCCTGTGCTGTCCCTGCGGTGCTGGCGACCAGGAAGGTAACGATCTGCAGCAGAATAAAAACCCGGGATTTCAACATGACACGTCCTCGTCTGATGGCTAAGCGGGTTGAGTATAGGCAAAAAGGGTCAAGCGGTTAAAGAAAAAACCGGCGAAATCTCCCGCTTTTGCCTGAGTTGCCGCTGCGTGGCGCAGATCCTGGTGAGGCAAGTGTTTATACTGGGTACGACAGGGAGCAGGAGTCTCGAGCAGTGGAGAGCGTGACAGCTACAGTGCCGGTACGCGATGCCGCCACGGTCATTCTGGTGCGCGACCGATCAACACGTCCGCAGGTATTGATGGGGCAGCGCGGTGCGAGGGCGGTCTTCATGCCCAGCAAATTTGTGTTTCCCGGAGGCGCGGTGGACCCTGCGGATGCGGAGGTACCCCTCGCTGGAAGGGTCGGCCCGGTGTGTGCATCGCGGCTGGCGGATGGCGCGCCGGCCGAGCGGGTACACGCCCTGCAGGCGGCGGCCATACGCGAGGTCTGGGAGGAATCCGGTCTGGTGCTGGGGACCCCCGGGGAGTGGGCCGGCCCGGTGCCCGCGGATTGGGAGGAGTTTCACGCCACGGGGCACCTGCCCTGTGCGGCGGCTTTCCGTTACGTGTTCCGGGCGATTACCCCGGTTGGCCCGCCGCGACGCTTCGATGCCCGTTTTTTTCTGGTGGATGTGTCAGCGGTGGCCGGCGATCCGGACGACTTTTCCCGCGCTTCCGATGAGCTGTCACAGCTGCAGTGGATTCCACTGGAGGAGATCGCCAGTCTGGACCTGCCGCTGATTACGGAGGTTGTGCTGGGTGAAGTCACCCGGGTCCTGCACTGTGCCGGGCCGCCGCCAGAGGTACCCTGCTTTCGCGATGAGGACGAGCAGAGGTTCCTGCTGCGGCGGCAGGCGGAACTGCGTTAGTTCAGTGTAATACCCTGTCAGGGCGCATTTCCGCCTGTAGCTCAGTCCCAGTTCAGGGCGCCGCCGGTCTGGTATTCGATCACCCGGGTCTCGAAGAAGTTCTTCTCCTTGCGCAGGTCCATGATCTCGGACATCCACGGGAACGGATTCTGCGCCCCGGGGAACTGCTCCGGCAGGCCGAGCTGGGACAGGCGCCGGTTGGCGATGAAGTGCAGGTACTCTTCCATCATCGCCGCATTCATCCCCAACACGCCGCGGGGCATGGTATCCCGAGCGTACTCGATTTCCAGCTGAGTGCCTTCGAGGATCATCTGAATCACTTCCTGCTGGAACTGTGCGGTCCACAGGTGGGGGTTTTCCAGCTTGATCTGGTTGATCACGTCGATGCCGAAGTTCAGATGCATGGACTCATCGCGGAGGATGTACTGGAACTGCTCGGCCACGCCGGTCATCTTGTTGCGCCGGCCCATGGAAAGGATCTGGGTGAAGCCGCAGTAGAAGAAAATGCCTTCAGTCACCGCGTAGAAGCCGATCAGATTGCGCAGCAGGGTCTGGTCGTTCTCGACCGTGCCGGTCTTGAAGGTGGGATCCGAGATCTCGTGGGTGTGGCTGATGCTCCAGGCGGCTTTCTTGGCCACCGAGGGTACTTCCCGGTACATGTTGAACACCGCGCCCTCGTCCATGCCCAGCGACTCGATGCAGTACTGATAGGCGTGGGTATGGATGGCTTCCTCGAAGGCCTGGCGCAGCAGGTACTGGCGGCATTCCGGGTTGGTGATCAGGCGGTAGATGGCCAGCACCAGGTTGTTGGCGACCAGCGAATCCGCGGTGGAAAAGTAGCCCAGGCTGCGCATGACAATGCGGCGCTCATCCTCGGACAGCCCTTCGGGGCTCTTCCAGGTCGCGACGTCGGCGGTCATGTTGATTTCCTGCGGCATCCAGTGGTTGGCGCAGCCGTCGATGTACTTCTGCCAGGCCCAGTCGTACTTGAAGGGCACCAGCTGGTTGAGGTCGGCGCGGCAGTTGATCATCGCCTTCTCGTCCACCGACACCCGGGCCGCGCCCATCTCCAGCTCTTCCAGGGCGCTGGCCAGATTCAGGTTCTCCAGGGCCTTTGCCGCGGCCGCGATATTCTCCGCTGCTTCGGCGTCGGCTGCGACCGGAGTGGATGTTGCCGCCGCCACAG
>JBLRXF010000221.1:0-5537 GCA_047920875.1 Haliea sp.
CTGAGTGACGACGGCAGTCAGGCTCTGACCATCATTGCCTTTATCGGCAGCGTTTTCTCGCCCTGGTATGCCTCGGCGCGCCGGCGCGGGACGGCGCCAGCGGAAGATTTCTGCTCCGTAAATGCTGCGTTTTATACGCCAAGAGGCAAGCGCTGGGCAATGACCGAACGCGACGCCAGCGCCCTGTCCCGCAGCGCAAACCATCTGCAGATCGGCCCCAGCGCCCTGCACTGGCAGAACGGCTGCCTGACAATTGACCTTGACGAGCTCACGGTGCCGCTGCCCGGCCGCCTGCGCGGCAAGGTCACCTTGCAGGCAGAGACCGGCGTGGGCAGCGCCCGGGCGCTGCACCCAAACGGCAGACATTTCTGGCAGCCCCTGGCACCGCTGGCGCGGATCGATGTACACATGACGCAGCCCAATCTGCGCTGGCAAGGGGAAGCCTATATGGACAGCAACTGGGGCAGTGAGCCTCTGGAAGCTGCCTTCAGCCGCTGGCACTGGTCCCGGGCGAAAATGGCGGATGGCAGCTGTGCCGTGCTCTACAACACTGTGAACCTTGATGGCAGCGATACCGGCCTGGCGCTGCGCTGCCCAGCGGGAGGCGAGATGGCAGAGATGCCATCCGCGCCCGCGGCAGCGCTGCCCACCGCGACCATCTGGCGCATGGGCCGCAGTACCCGCGCCGATGAGGGTCGCCAAGCGACGGTACTGAGGACCCTGGAGGACACACCTTTTTACGCACGCTCACTGCTGCAGACAACTCTGGCGGGAGAAACGGTCACTGCGGTACATGAGAGCCTGTCACTGGAGCGCTTCCAGCAGCGCTGGGTCCAGACACTGCTGCCCTTCAGAATGCCCCGGCGGCGTCACTGGGGGGGATGAGGATCAGGCCTCGGCATCATCATCACGCGGGTCCTCGTGCCGACCCTGATCCCGCTCCCGGAGTCGCCGGAGAGAACGCAGCTGCCAGAAACCGAAACCAAACACCGCCCCGAAGACCAGCAGCAGCTCAATCAGTCCCAGCATGTTGCTGCTCACAGGGCTGCCTGCCGGCCACTGCGCTCACGTCGCTCCAGTTCTTCAAACAGATCCAGCACCCAGGCGATACCAGCGCCGCGCGCGGGGTCGCTGCTGGGGACTACCGATTCAACCAGGTAGCGCGTTTCACCCAGTGCGGGCAGAGAAAGCCCGGCCTGATCCAGGAGCAGCATTCCCGGCAGGCGAGCGACCTCACGCAGCTTGGCACCGGCGCCCACGACCGTGCGCTGGCTGACCGAGTCACAGTTGCGCTTGAGCAGTTCATGGCCGATGCGTGCGTACAGGAGCCGGGCCGCGTAAATACCGGCCCGACAGCTCCGCGGCAGCTGGGCGATGCCGCTGTCAGCACGCCGATACAGCAGCTCCGCATGGTCCAGCAAACGCCGCACGACGCTGGCAAGTTCGGGACTGAAGCGGGGCTCGCGCAGGAACTCCAGCGGGTCCACGCCCGCTTCCCGCAGCCAGCCGCGGGGCAGATAGAGGCGCCCGACCCGGGCATCCTCACCCACATCACGAGCAATATTCGTGAGCTGCATGGCCACACCGAGATCCGCCGCCCGGGCCAGAGCGTGAGGATCGCGCACCCCCATGACCACGGCCATCATGGCGCCGACAGAGCCCGCAACCCGCGCTGCATAATCCAGCACCGAGGACAGGTCTTCATAGCTGCGCGCCTGGGCATCCCAGGCAAAACCTTCCAGCAGGGCGCCCGGCAGCTCCCGGGGCAGCTCGTGCCGGCGCACCACCACGGCCATGGCGCGATCGACGGGCGCATCTTCCGGCGTGCCCCGGTAAATCCCGTCCAGGCGCCGATTGAGCCCCACCAGAGCGCTGGCGGGATCGTCACCCTCGTCGATGACGTCGTCGGCAACCCGACAAAACGCATACAGCGCGCAGGCAGAATCCCGCCAGGGCTGGGGCATCAGATGGGAAGCCACGTAGAAGGAGCGGGATCCATTTTTCAGCAGTTCCCGGCATGCCTGCAGATCACTGTCGGAGAGCTGCATCTCAGCGCACCGTGCTGGCATGAGGTACCACCGAGTCCAGCACCTTGGCCGAGGACAGCACCCCCGGCACGCCGGCGCCGGGATGCGTTCCGGCACCGACAATATACAGCCCCTCCACATCCTCACTGCGGTTGTGCGGTCGGAACCAGGCGCTCTGCATCAGGGTGGGCTCGAAGCTGAAGCCGGCACCGCGGAAGGACAGCAGGCGGGTTTCAAAGTCCTGCGGCGTTGTCACCCGCGAGGTGATCACCGCATCTCCCAGACCCGGGAGCACTGTCGCCTCCAGGTACCGGGCGATTGCACGGCGGTAGGGCTCGGCCTGTTCGGCCCAGTCGATATCCGCCTCAAGGTGTGGCACCGGCGCCAGTACGTAGAACGAGTCGCAGCCCTCGGGCGCCATGGACGGATCCGTTGCCGTGGGGCGATGCAGGTACAGGCTGAAGTCCTCTGCCAGTGTCTGGTGCTTGAAGATGTCGTCCAGCAGCTCGCGGTAGCGCGGCCCCATGAGGATGGTGTGATGGGGTACGTCCGGGTACTGCTTGCGGGTACCGAAATACCAGACGAAGAGACCATTGGAGTAGCGTGCGCGTTCGATCCGGCGGTTGCTCCAGCGCTTGCGCGCGCGCTCAGGCAGCAGATGGCGATAGGTCCAGGCCGCATCGGCATTGGAGACCACGATATCCGCCTGCAGGGTATCCCCACTGGCGAGGCGCACCCCGTGGGCGCGCCCGTCAGTGACCAGAATTTCGCTGACCTCGCTGTCATAGCGCAGGGTATTGCCCTGGCCCTCGATCAGGTCCACCAGCCCCTCGACCAGCTTGCCGGTGCCGCCCATCACCGAATGCACTCCCCAGTGCTGCTCGAGGAAGGAAATCAGCGCGTAGATCGAGGTGGCGGCAAAGGGATTGCCGCCGATCAGCAGGGGATGAAAGCTGAGGATGATGCGCAGGCGCGGGTTCTTGATGTAGCGCGACACCAGCCCGTATACCGTGTGGTAGCTGCGCAGGCGCAGCATGTCGGGCAGGATTTTCAGCATGCTGCCAATGGAGTCGAAGGACTTGTGGCCCAGCTGCTCAAAGCCCACCCGGAAGATCGCCTCACTGGCGGCCATGTAGCGCTCGTAGCCCGCTACATCCTCCGGCGCAAATTCGGCAATCGCGGCCTTGGTGCGCTCGAGGCCGCCGTAGTAGTCGAAGTTCTGCCCGTCCTCAAAGCGGATGCGGTAGAAGGGCGCCATCAATCGCAGGTCGATATCGTCGGCCATGTCCCGCCCGCACAGGGCCCAGAGCTCTTCCAGCAGAAACGGGGCGGTGATGATGGTAGGCCCGGCGTCAAAGGTAAAGCCGTCCTGGCGGTAGACGTAGGCGCGACCCCCGGGTGCATCGAGCTTTTCCAGCACGGTAACGCGATAGCCGCGGGCGCCGAGGCGGATGGCCGCGGCGAGACCGCCAAAGCCGCTGCCGATGACGATGGCGTGGGGCGCAGCACAGTCGGAGGTGGCGCTCTGCAGCACCGGCTGAAAACTGTTCACTATAAATTACACTCTAAGTGTCTACTTACCATGACACTCTAGCAGCTCAGGGCGCGGTTGCCCAGCACAAACCCGTGCCCGCACATTCTCAGCCGGGCAACACCCCCTCCTCCACGGCAATCTCGCATGTCAGCCGCCGGAACTGCTCTGGATCCTCCTCGTGTCCGAGATGACCCAGACCCGACAGCAACCGCAAACGCGATCGGGGCAGACACCGGTGCAGCCTGCGAGCCTGCGCCTCGGGCACCGCACGGTCATTGCTGCAGACCAGCAACCAGAGCCGGGGCTCCAGACGCGGCAGGTCGCGATGGAGGGTTGCCAGATCCCAGTTCGCCATCATCTTCAGGGCGGCGCCTACGTGACCCGGCATCTGCACCAGGTGGCGGTAGTGATCCAGCGCCTCTGGCGACAGGGAAGACCCGGTGCTGGCGACCATGCGCTCCACGGACTGGGGCCGCTGGGCCTGGAGCGCAACCACAGCCGGCACGAAGGACAGCGCCGACAGCAGCTTGGCCGCCGGCCGGAACAGCTGCGCCTGCAAACCGGAAAAAGGCTCCAGAGCCCCGTTGAGGCTGATGATCGCCGCCGGTGCCATCGCGCCATCCAGACACAGCCGCGCAGCGACCGCGGCCCCAGCCGAATGGCCCAGCACCAAGGTTGGCGCAAAATCCAGCGTCTGCAGCAGCCCGGCGATGCTGCGAGCCATGCCCGGCAAGGAGAAACCCTCAGCGCCGGGGGCCTCAGTGAACCCGTGCCCCGGCAGATCCAGGGCCAGCACCCGGAAAGACTGCGCCAACAGGGGTAGCAGACCAGACCAGGAGTGCAGCGAGGCGCCGGTGCCATGCAGCAGAAGCAGCGCTGGCCCGGCGCCCAGTTGCTGGACATGCCAGCGCAAGCCCCCGCTGGTTACAGACGCGCTGGCCTCGCGGTGGGGCCAGTCGGGCGGCAGCTCGGTCACTCCGCAAGCACACTCACAGCCTGCCGCAGACGCTGTGCATTGGCGTGTGGCAGCGGCAGGTACAGCGCACCCGCCGCCGCGGCGAGCTGCTCAGCCATCGGGTGCGGCCGCGGCGAGGTGTCAATCACTATACCCTGGACCCCGGCCCCCCGCAGCGCGGCGGCGGCAGTGAGAGCCTCACTACCTGCAGGCTCGCGGCCACGGGTGCCGTCGCGGCTGATATTGCCGCGCCCGTCAGTGAGAAACACCACGCTGGGCGTGCCACCGCGACGCTGGATCTGGTCAGCCAGGGCCACCGCGGCATCGATTGCCGAGGTCAGCGGCGTGGCTCCGCCGCCGGGCAGGGCCGCCAGGTTGCGCTTGGCCCGCACCAGCGAGCGGGTCGGTGGCAGCAGCACATCCGCCTGCTCGCCGCGAAAGGCAATCAAGGCCACCTGGTCGCGACGGACATAGCAGTCCGCCAGCAGCAGCTCGACTGCGCCCTTGGCTTCCGCCAGCCGGTGCAGAGCCGCCGATCCGGAAGCATCAACAACAAAAATAGTGGTGCTCTGGGAGCGATGACGAAAGCGGGTGACGCGAAAATCCTGGCGCTCGACAAACACCCTGGCCGGGTTTACACCAGTCTCGCTGCCGCCGGCTCGCCGCAGCCCCTGCCAGGGTGCGGCGGCGCGCAGGGTGGCGACCAGGCTCAGCCGGGCACCGCTGCGCGGGCTGCCGGGGACCACCCCCATGGGCCGGCCACGGTTCCCGGAGCGCTGCATCTCACCGGATTTGCCCTCACTGCGACCGCGGCTGCGGCGGGGCATCCCCGCGGCGAGGCGCGCCAGCAGCCTGGCGGGGATCGCGGCCCGGGCCGCTTCCAGCACCTGATCTTGCAGGGGCCGGTCGCCGGGTCCAGACTCTGCTGAGGGGGGCTCAGGCGGGGCATCCTCGGCAGCTGCCAAGGAATCTGCCTCTGGCTCGGGATCCTGGCTGGCGGCGCCGTCCGCAGGCGCTTCAA
>JBLRXF010000222.1:0-5483 GCA_047920875.1 Haliea sp.
CGCCGCTCCGGGGAAAGGCTCAGCACCCGGTTCGCCTCAGGCGCAGTACCATGCCGGCGCCCAGCTGGAGTTCCACGTCCCAGGATGGCGATGGATCCGTCGGCGACACTGATTCCAGTTCGACAAACACCGCTTTGCCGTTACCGACCGGCGGAGTGGGCCCGGTGGATTGCAGTCGCTGACGCCAGCGACTGAAAGTGCTGATACCCAGGTTATGCTCGGCGCAGAATCTATCGCGGGTTTGCCCACTCTGTTCGAAGCGGTCGATGATGTCGCGCCACTCACTGGCCTCGCGGCGTATCCGCCTTCCGGCTGCATAAGTCGTCGGTGTGTTCATGTTGCCTCTCCCATTCTGAAAACGAATCAATGGGAGAAAAGCATACAGGGGGGTAATGCCGAAAAAAGGACGGCCTACTTTGGCCGGTTACTTTGTGCCGGTGTTCTCTGCGCCTAAGATACCATGTCTGGCCCTCCCAGGGCCCGCCTCAAGGGTTGCAAGCGGTTGGCAGTTGCCCGGGTCTCTGAGTGATTAGTTGAACTGTGGTAAGGGTTTCTGGTGCGGCAGCACCAACTCTGCGGCAGGCTTCCGCTAAAATGTTTACCATCTGCCTTATTTGCTGCAGATAGACCTTTTCCTATGACCAAGCCCCTTGCTCACCTGGCCAGCCCTTTCAGGCTGGGAACAATGCAGCTCAAAAACCGCATGGTCCTGATGGCCATGGGCGTCAATCTGGCAGAGGAAAATGGGAGCTGCGGAGACCGCATCGTCGCTTTTCATGAGCGCCAGGCGCAGGGCGGTGCGGGTCTGATTATCCTGGGTTCCACCGGCGTCAGCTGGCCGGCGGGATCCAATCAGCCTTGGCAAACCTCGGTTGCATCCGATGAGATGATTCCGGGGCTTAAGCGTCTGGCGGACGCCTGTCATCAGCACGGGGCCAAGGTTGCCGCACAATTGCACCACGGCGGTCTTGTTTCAACCGAGGATCGCGTTGCCGGCCGGCCGGTGATGGCGCCTTCCATTCCCGTGGAGAAAGCCCCCGGTTTCATCAACGCATTCCTGTCCGATGAGCTGCGGATGATGTACCGGCCATCACCGGAGACTGTTCTGCAGCCCATGAGTCGGGAAGACATTGCCCTGCTGGTTGCGGACTTCGCTGCTGCAGCGCGTCGAGTGCAGGAAGCGGGTCTGGACGGCATCGAGATCCACGGTGGCCACGGCTATATTCTCTCCTCTTTCCTGTCGCCCTTTTTCAACAATCGCGATGACGAATACGGTGGCAGCCTGGAGAATCGTGCCCGCCTCTTGCTCGAGGTGTTCTCCGCGGTCCGCGCTGCTGTAGGGGCCGATTTCCCGGTATGGGTGAAAATCGACTCCGGCGAGTTTGGCCAAACCGAAGGCATTACTCTGGAGGATGCCAAGGCCACCGCTGGCATGCTCGAACGTGCCGGTGCCGATGCCATCACCGTCAGCGCCTATCACGACACGTCCAACGGCAGCAATCACTCGGAATCGAACATTCCGCACACGCCGGAGCGAATGGTCAGCAATGCCATTGCCATCAAGCAAACACTGCGTGTCCCTGTGCTGACGTCGGGCCGGATTGAGCCCGAGGCGGCAGACAAGCACATAGCCGCGGGGCATTTTGATCTGTTTGGCATGGGGCGCAAGATGCTGGCCGACCCGGATCTCCCGAACAAGGTCTGCACCGGGGAGCTGGATCAGATTCGGCCCTGCGTCTATTGCTACTGCTGTGTCAGCCAGATTTACATCCTCAAGCCGGTGAAATGCGCGGTAAACGCCGAAACCGCGCACGAGCGTCAGCGCGCGGTGATTGCAACCGACGCGCCCCGTCATTATGCGGTAGTGGGCGGTGGGCCCGCAGGCATGGAAGCGGCGCGCAGGCTGGCTTCTGCGGGGCACCGGGTAACGCTGCTGGAGGCCGCAGATCGGCTGGGCGGCACCCTGCAGTTTGCCAGCATTGCCTATGAGCCCAACGAGCATCTGCTGAACTGGCTGCGCCGGCAGATGGCAAGCTCTGCGGTCGACGTTCGCCTGAGCACAGTGGCTACTGCTGCTCTGCTCAAGTCTTTACAGGTGGACGAAGTGATCGTTGCCACCGGCGCCAAGCGGCTGATGCCCGAGCTGCCCGGCAGTGAGCAGGACTTTGTCTTCAGTGGCGACGAGATGCGGGCACTGGTGCTGGGCGAGCATGCACCGTCGCTGCGCCGCAAAACCAGCGCGTTCACCCGTGGCATGACCCGTCTGGGGGCCCTGACCCGCGTCAATCGCCACCCCTGGATCCTGCGCCAGGCATCGCGGCTGTGGCTACCGCTTGGCCAGCGCATTGTCGTCATTGGCGGTGAGCTGGTGGGTCTTGAACTGGCTGAGTATCTCGCCCACCGTGGGCGTCAGGTCACTGTGGTGGACGAGGCGCCGCGGTCCGGAGCAGGACTCTATGTGGTACGCCGCATGCGCTTGCTGGACGAATTGCGGGAGCTTGGCGTGACCCTGCAGAATAATGCCAGTGAGGTCAGCATTGGCCAGAACACGGTCAGCTATCGGAACCAGCGTGGCCAGGTCCGCAGCCTGGCGGCGGACCATGTGATTGTCGCCCAGGGTGCCACCGGGGATACCAGCCTCGCGGACCAGCTCCGCGGTGCTGGACTGTCCGTCCACACCGTCGGTGATTGCAATGGCGTAGGCTATATTGAGGGCGCCATGGAGTCTGCTGCGGAGCTGGTAGCCGCAATCGGTCGGGCCGCGTAGGCTGAGCTAGCGCTCTGCCTTGAACCCGGCCTTGTTGGCATCCCAGGTGTTGGGCCCGATTCCGGCTTCCCGCAGCTTGAACTTCTGCACCTTGTTGGTCGGGGTGTAGGGCAGGCTGTCTACCAGCTCGATATAGCGTGGCACAAAGAAATAGGGCGCGTTGTCATTGATGTAGCGCGCGAGGTCTTCCGGTACCAGACTGGTGCCTGGTTTCAGGATCACGTTCAGCTTGAGCTCGGTCTCCGAATCCAGAACGTCGCTGGGCACGCCGAAGGCGGCGCAGTCGGCGATGGCGGGATGGCGCCGGGCCACCATTTCCACCTCGAATGTGGAAATGTTCCGGCCCTTCAGGCGCACAGCATCTTTTTTGCGGTCTGAGAAGAAGTAATAGCCATCCGCATTGCGCTTGACCATGTCCCCGGTCTTGTACCATTCACCCTCGTGGGCCGCGGCGGTTGCTGCAGGGTCGTCGAAGTAGCCGTTGAAAATCACAAATGGCTGTTTTGGGCGAACCCACAGTTCACCGGGTTCGCCATCGGCGACATCGTCGCCCTGATCATTGACCAGCCTCGCGTCGAGAGCATCCGAGGGCCGGCCGCAACTGCCTGCAGGCAGTGAGGTTTCATGCGGACGCACAATGATGAGCTGCATCACCTCGCTCTGTCCCAGTCCCTGGGGCATCAGTTCCACACCGAAGCGCTTGCTGAATGGCCCGGCAACGTCCGCCGGCATGGGCACCGCCATCAGCTTGCGCAGACTGTGCTGGGCATCGTCGGGCTGCTCCGGCGCATTCCACAGGAACATGTGCATGGCGCCGAGAGTGAAGCTCTGGGTGGCGCCGTAGTAGTCGACGCGCTCCCAGAAGTTCTTCACCGAGAATGCGCTGTCGATGGCCAGCGGAACGCCCACTATGAGGGCGCGCAGAATGGCAGTCACCCAGGCAGCGGAGTTGTACATGGGCAGCACGTTGTAGATCACATCGTCTGGCCCGGTGTCGAAAAGTGCGTCGCCGGAGGCGACAGCGTTGAACCAGACGTTGTGGCTTTGCATCACTCCCTTGGAGCGCCCGGTGGTTCCGGAGGTCCACAGAATGGCGCAGGTGTCGCCGTAGCTCTGGCCGCTCAGGTCTGGTTCTGCAGCACCAGGACAGTACAGGTCATTGAAGTCCCCGGCGCCCGGAAAAGCGCTGCGGTCCCCATGCACAACAAATTCACAGGGGTCCAGGTCACTCCTGATCTCTGCCAGTCGGGCGGCGTGCTCGGCATCTGTGACGACGATCTTCGCCCGGCTGCGATTCACGGTTTCCGATAGCCAGCTGCCTTTGTAGTCGGAGTTTATCGGTGTCCAGATGGCTCCCAGCTTGTTGCTGGCCAGGGCCAGAAAAATGACTTCCGGCGCACTGCCCATGTAGAACGCGACGCGGTCTCCCCGCTCAAGCCCGAGAGCGACGAGGCCAGCAGCCAGTTCGTTTACCTTGCGGTTGGCCTCGGCAAAGCTGTAGTGCGTGGCCCCGAACATGATGAAGGTGGCCTGTGGCTGTTGCGCGGCCTGCATGGTCAGGGCGCGGCCCAGGTGGCGATCTTCTATCTTGTCGAACTGCAGTACATTCATGTGTGTCTCCAGACTGTTCTGATCTGTACGTTGGCAGCCCTGCCTACAGGGTGACGCCGGACTGGTTGTTACTCGCCAGGTATCGGCCCATCGCCGCCAGTTGGTGGGACGCACCGCCCAGGTCGAACTCCAGCTGTTTGGACCAGAGGAAATAGCGGTGAATAGGATACTTCAGGTCGGCGCCAATGCCCCCGTGCAGGTGCTGGGCGGTGTGGCTGACCCGGTGTGAGGTTTCCGCCGCCCACCAGCGTGCTGCGCCCGCCTGCAGGGTGGCATCCAGCCCCTCTTCCAGGCGCCACATGGCGCTGTCGACGACACCGCGCAGTGCTTCAATATCCAGGTAGCCGTCTGCGGCGCGATGGGACACCGCCTGAAAAGCCGCCAGGGGCTTGCCAAACTGTTTGCGCTCGCTGGTATAGAGTGCAGTACGCTTCAATGCCTCCTGGGCGACCCCCAGCTGCAAGGCGGCGGTCATCACCTGCTGCCGCTGTTGCAGATTGGCAATGGCCTCTGGCCCGCCGAGATCCAGAGCCTGCGCGTGTCTGACCACTACTTGCGAGGTAGGGCGGCCATTGCTGACCCGCTGGGGTATGAAGTCTACTGACGACTGCGCCGGGTTGAAGGCCAGCAGGCGCTCGCCTGCGCGCACCACCAGGTACAGGGCGCCCTCCGCCCAGGGGACCATGGCAAGTTCGCCCTGCAGGGTGTCGCCCTCAAGGCTCAGCCCTTCCGCCAGTGACAGGCTCAGCCAGGCATCGCCGCTGGCAATCGTCGCCAGCCCTTCGCTCACGCCACCGGCCTCCAGTGCCTGCGCCGCGAGCAGGGTTTCCGGCAGTGGCACCTGCGCCAGCACCGCGCCCTGAGCCTGAACTACCAGGCATTGCGCGATGAAACCCATTGCCGAGCCACCATGCTGTTCGGCCATGCCCAGGCCGGTGAGTCCGGCGTCGGCGAGGGTCTGCCACAGGCCCGCGTTGCAGCGGTCCTGATAGTCGGCCTGGACGGTGTCGGTTACCTGCTCGCGAAAGATTTTCTCCGCCAGCTCGGCAATGGCAGCCTGGTCTTCGGTCAGGGAGTAATCCATTCAAGTGTCTCCAGTGTGGCG
>JBLRXF010000223.1:0-5464 GCA_047920875.1 Haliea sp.
GGTCGACCTGACCCCCTTCATCGAGGAGTACGGCTTCGACCTGGACGCCTACCCGGAACTGATCCGTCGCTCGCACATGGAGAGCAGCGCGCGCCCCGGCGACATCATCGCCCTGCCCACCACCCGCGTTGCGGTGATGGGGCCTGCTGGCGTCGAGTACGTGTACAAGGATGAGCTGCGCCATATCCGCGCCGGGGTGGCGGACAAGATCGCCGCCGAGACCAGCGCGCAAATCACTGCCGGCCTGTCCCCGGAAGAGGCAAAAGCCGCTGCGACGCAGCTGGTCAATGCCTGGGTACGCTCGGAAGAGCAGCTGCTGGCCCAGCGCTACGAGCAGGAGCTTATGAATCCGAACGAGGCCCTCAGTCTTGGCTCCATATCGCAGATCGTGATGCCATCGGATCTGCGGCAAGTACTCGCCGAACATATGGACTTCTGCCTGCGCCACTATACGCCGGAGCCGCTCACGTCCGTGCAGCGTGAGTTCCACTAAGCCCGCTCCCATTCCAGACAGAAAGACAGACAGAGGAAAGATCGCGTGTCCAACGAACACTATCTGCGCAACCCCCTGATCCACCGCGAGCGCCGCCTGGCGCGGCACGCTTCTCCCTGGGTGGCGCAGTTTGACTGCAGCGACCTGCGGCCGCTGATTATCTGCCGCGGCCCTATTCGCAAGGAGGCAATGGACGTCTTCAGCGAGATGGGCATTGATCACTTTGGGATTCTGTTGTCCGAGAAGGACTCGATTGTCTATCAGAATGCCCTGGCACCGGAGCTGCGCTCCCTCACCGACCCCGACCGGGTTCACCGGGTGCCGGATTACACCGGCGCCAACAAGGAAGAGCGCGACCAGCGCATCGCCCAGATCATCAGCATTGCGCGCGACAACAACTACAACGCGATCTTTGCCGGCTACGGCTTCATGGCCGAAGACGAGACCATGGTGGCGGCGATGGAGCGCGCCGGCCTCAACTTTATCGGCCCCTGCTCGCGCACCGTGCACGACGCGGGCCTCAAGGATGAAGCGAAGCGCACCGCCCTCAAATACGGGGTCTCGGTCACGCCCGGTATCGACAACGGTACGGCCCTCACCCTGTTGAAGAAATATCCCGACGTTGCGGCGCTGACCGCGCTGTGCGCAGCGGAAGGGCTCGCCGTGGATCCTGCGCTCCTCGACGATGATGCGATCACCATCGAGGACAAAGCCGACAAGGTACTGGCCGCGTCCTACAGCAAGGGTATAGACCTCTACACAGTGGATGAGCTCTGCGAGACGCTGACCGAAGCGGTGGGCCGCATGCAGGCGGACTATCCGCGCAATAGGGTGCGGCTGAAGGCCATCAGCGGCGGTGGCGGCAAAGGCCAGCGCATCCTCGGCGTCGGCCAGGCCGAGCGCACTGCGGAGCTGGTGCGGGAAATCCTCAATGAAGTAAAGACTACCGGCGTTGGCGACAACAAGAACGTGCTGGTGGAGCTGAACATCGAGACCACGCGTCACCAGGAAATCCAGGTCATCGGCAACGGCGACTGGTGCATGACCATGGGCGGTCGGGATTGCTCCCTGCAGATGCACGAGCAGAAACTGCTGGAAGTGTCGGTCACCGTGGAATCCCTGCGCACTGCGATTGCCCAGGCAGAGGCCGCCGGTCAGGAAGTTGAAGCCCAGGTGCTGCGCCAGGACCTGATCACGCTGGAGGAAATGGAAGACGAGGCCGCACGCTTCGGCGCTGCTGTCGGCCTGGATTCGGTGTCGACCTTCGAGTGTATCGTTGATGGTGACAAGCACTTCTTCATGGAAATGAACACGCGCATCCAGGTGGAGCATCGGGTCACCGAACTGTGCTACGCACTGCGCTTTACCAATCCTGACGATTCCAGCGACAGCTTTGTCGTGGAATCCCTGGTGGAAGCGATGGTACTGCTGGCGGTGCACGGCCCGCGCCTGCCTAAACCCACGCGCATCCTGCGCCACAACGACAGCGTGGAGGCGCGTTTGAATGCCACCAACCAGGCCTTGCAGCCCTCCGCTGGTGGCGTGATCGAGCACTGGAGCGACGCCCTCGAAGGCGAGATTCGCGACGACCAGGGCATCAGCCTGCACAACCCCGACACTGACGTGTTCATGAAGTACACCCTCGCGGGCGCCTATGATTCCAATATCGCGCTGCTGCTGACCGTGGGCGAGACTCGCCTGGACACCTACGAGAAGATGGCGGAAACCATCCGCCGCACCCGCATGCGCGGCAAGGATCTCGCCACCAATCTGGAATTCCACTATGGCTTGGTGAACTGGTTCATTGGCCAGAACATCAACGCCCGGCCAACGACTCGCTTTATCGTGCCTTACCTGACGGCGGTCGGTGAACTCAAGGACCAGGCCAACAATATCGACCTCGACTTTGCCTGGCGCGAAATCTGCCGCGCACGGGTCAAGGGCCTGGGCGATGCCGCTGCCAAGGCGCTGCACACTGCGATGGAGCTCAAGCAAACCCTGCTGCTGCGCCCGCTGCAGCGCCTGCTGGAGGAGCCCCACGTGCTGAGCGGCTGGCTGAGCATCAACCGGGATTGCTACACGGTCATCGACGGCAAGCTGTGCTGGAACGAAAACCCGGTTGAATTGCTGGCGGATACTTACCACTTCCTCAATATGGATTACACTCCCGGTGCACCCGCCGCCAGCATGATCTGGGATCACGATCACGACATACTGCAGCAGGCTCTGGATTTCTATGTCGAACTCAACAACCGCGTCGATGCCCCCGACTGGATTGCTCTGCAATCCCTGCTGGCGGATGCGGCGGCCCCTGCCGGCTTTACCGACGCCGACTGGACGGAGGTTCGCTCTGCGCACCTCGGCTTCCAGGCTGGTGTTGATATCATTGCGGTGCTGCCCAGCATTGCCGAGGCCACCGGTTACTATGATCTTACGGTGAACGAGGATCTCAGTATTCACATACCGGAAAGCCTGCTGGATCCCGAGCATCAGGCTCGCATGGCCAAGGTGCTGGTGCCACCGGTGGCGGCGCGTGGGGATGAAATCCTGGCCGAGAGTGGCGGCATGTTCTACGGGCGGGAGTCGCCCAAGCATGACCTCTACGTTGCGGAGGGTGACCATTTCGAAGCCGGTGACCCACTTTATATTGTTGAAGTGATGAAAATGTTCAACAAGGTCTATGCACCGTTTGCCGGCACCGTGGACAAGGTGCTGATAGACACCGACGGTGTGATCATTCACAAGGGACAGCCCCTGTTCAAGATCACCCCGGACGAGAAGATCGAAGTCGTGCCCCCGGAGCAAATCGCCGCCCGCAAGCGCGAACTCACCGCCGGCTTCCTGCAACAAGTACTTTGAGAGGCAGACCATGATTACAGCCCTGGATCATATCGCCATTGCGGTACCCGATTTCGACAAGGCCATCAAACGCTTTATGGAGGACTTCGGCCTGCCCTTCGAGGGCACCGAGGATGTGGCACCGGCCAAAACTTCCACGGCCTTTTTCCCCCTGCCACCGACCAGCATTGAGCTGGTGCACCCACTCAATGGTGAGGGCCCCATCGCCACCTACCTGGAAAAGCGCGGCGGCGGCCTGCACCATCTCTGCTTCCGCTCCGACAATATCGAGGAGGATGTGGCGCGGCTGAAGGCCAAGGGCTACCAGTTCCTGTCGGAAGCACCGACCCCCGGCGCCCACAACTCCAGGGTGATCTTTATTCACCCCAAAAGTTGTGACGGCGTTCTGATCGAAATCAACCAGCCTGCCGACGAACACTGAGCGGGCCCGCGGAGACAGCAGCATGAGTGACAAGATCTACGACCCCGCCAGCGCCACCCCCGACAACTGGCGTGCCGAAGCGGAAAAAGGCCTCAGGGGCAAGGGCATCGAGTCCCTCACCTGGCAGACGCCAGAGGGGATTGAGGTCAAGCCTCTGTACACCGCCGAGGACCTTGAGAACCTCGAGTACACCAACACCATGCCCGGGCTTGCGCCGTATCTGCGCGGCCCCCAGGCCACCATGTATGCGGGCCGGCCCTGGACCATTCGCCAGTACGCCGGCTTCTCCACCGCCGAAGAATCCAACGCCTTTTATCGCAAGGCGCTCGCCGCCGGTGGTCAGGGCATATCTGTGGCCTTCGACCTCGCTACCCACCGCGGCTATGACTCCGACCACCCGCGGGTGACCGGCGACGTCGGCAAGGCCGGCGTTGCCATCGACTCCGTCGAGGACATGAAAATCCTGTTCGACGGTATTCCGCTGGATCAGGTGTCAGTATCGATGACCATGAACGGCGCGGTACTGCCGATTCTGGCGGGCTACATTGTCGCTGCGGAAGAGCAGGGCGTGCAACAGGGGCAGCTGGCGGGCACCATCCAGAATGACATCCTGAAAGAATTCATGGTGCGCAATACCTATATTTACCCGCCGGCGCCGAGCATGAAGATCATCGGCGACATCATCGCCTACTGCTCGCGCAACATGCCGCGCTTCAATACCATTTCGATTTCCGGCTACCACATTCAGGAAGCCGGTGCTAACGCGGCTCTGGAGTTGGCCTACACCCTGGCGGACGGCAAGGAGTATATCCGTACCGCGCTGGCGGCGGGGCTGGATATTGACGAATTCGCGCCGCGCCTGTCCTTCTTCTGGGGCATCGGCATGAACTTCTACATGGAAATCGCCAAGCTGCGCGCCGCGCGCCTGCTGTGGACCCGGATCGTCAGCGAGTTCGGCCCGAAAAACCCGAAGAGCTCCATGCTGCGCACCCACAGCCAGACTTCCGGCTGGTCGCTCACCGAGCAGGATCCTTACAACAACGTGGTGCGCACCACTATCGAGGCGATGGCAGCGGTGTTCGGCGGCACCCAGTCACTGCACACCAATGCCCTGGACGAGGCGATCGCCCTGCCCACGGAATTCTCTGCGCGCATAGCCCGCAATACCCAGCTGATCATCCAGGAAGAGACCGGCATCACCAACGTGGTGGACCCCTGGGGCGGGTCCTACATGATGGAGAGCCTGACCCAGTCCATCGCCGACAAGGCCTGGGAGCTGATCGAAGAGGTGGAGCAGGCCGGCGGCATGGCCAAGGCGATTGAAACCGGCATGCCCAAGCTGCGCATTGAAGAAGCGGCTGCGCGCAAGCAGGCGCGTATCGACCGCGGTGAAGACGTTATCGTCGGGGTCAACAAGTACCGCACCGATGACGAGAGCGTCTTTGATGTGATGCAAATCGACAATGATGCGGTGCGCACCTCACAGCTCGCGCGCCTGGCCAGTGTTCGCGAGAGTCGCGACGAGGCCGCGGTGGAGGACATTCTGGAGCAGATCTACCAGGCCGCCGTCAGCGGTGAGGGCAATCTGCTGGCGCTGTCCATTGAGGCCACCCGGCGCCGGGCCACGGTAGGGGAGATCTCCTTCGCCATGGAGCGCGAATTCGGCCGCTTCAATGCCCAGGCCCAGACCG
>JBLRXF010000224.1:0-5460 GCA_047920875.1 Haliea sp.
CTGGTCGTCGTGATGGGCCCGGCGCCACTGGCTCATCCAGTCGAACAGGTTGAGATCCGTGTCGAACTCGGCTGTGTTGTCCTGGGGGCAGTAGGAGACGGTGGCGTTCTCCGCCCACTTGACCGTACCCGCCAGAGGCTGCAGTTCGTTCAGCAGGCAGCGCAGGAAGGTGGTCTTGCCGGCGCCGTTCTCGCCGATGATGGCCAGCCGGGTGCCGGCTTCCAGCAGCAGGCTGCCCTTGCTGAACAGGGGCTCGCCGTCGTAGCCGTGGCTCAGGTTTTCCAGCACCAGCGCCTGGCGGTGCAGTTTCTTGTCCTGGCGGAAGCGGATATAGGGGCTCACTCGGCTTGAGGCCTTGATCTCGTCGAGCTTGATCTTGTCGATCTGCTTGGCCCGCGAAGTGGCCTGCTTGGCCTTGGAGGCGTTGGCCGAGAAGCGGCTGACAAACTGCTGCAGGTCGGCGATCTGCGCGGATTTTTTCGCGTTCTCGGACTGCAGGCGTTCACGGGCCATGGTGGAGGCGGTCATGAAGTCGTCATAGTTGCCGGGGTAGAGGCGCAGCTCGCCAAAGTCGATGTCCGCCATGTGGGTGCAGATGGCGTTGAGGAAGTGGCGGTCGTGGGAAATGATCACCATGGTGCTTTTGCGCGCGTTGAGCACGTCTTCCAGCCAGCGAATGGTGTTGATGTCGAGGTTGTTGGTGGGCTCGTCCAGCAGCAGGATGTCCGGGTCGGAGAACAGGGCCTGGGCCAGCAGCACTCGCAGCTTCAGGCCGGGCGCCACTTCGCTCATGGGGCCGAAGTGCAGCTCCGTGCCGATACCGGCGCCGAGCAGAATCTCGCCGGCACGGCTTTCGGCGGTGTAGCCGTCCATCTCCGCGAAGTGGGTCTCCAGCTCCGCCACCTTCATGCCGTCCTCGTCGGACATTTCCACCAGGCCGTAGATGCGGTCGCGCTCCTGCTTCACCGCCCACAGCTCGGCGTGGCCCATGATCACCGCGTCGATCACCGAATACTGCTCGAAGGCGAACTGGTCCTGGCTCAGCTTGCCGATACGCTCGTTGGGCGAAATCGACACATTGCCGGCGCTGGGCGTGAGGCTGCCGTCGAGGATCTTCATGAAGGTCGACTTGCCGCAACCGTTGGCGCCGATAAGGCCGTAGCGGTTGCCGTCGCCGAACTTGACCGAGATATTCTCGAACAGGGGTTTGGCGCCAAATTGCATGGTGACGTTTGCTGCACTGATCACTGTGGTGTACCTGGGGGACGATGGGTGGAGCGAGGTTTAACACGCGGCAGGCCGCGGACTATACAGAGTATGCGCCGCTGAGTCGAGCTGCGCGTGGTGGCCCCGAAACGCGCTTCATCACCCCCGGGGTGGGTGGTATGATGCGCGCCTTTTGCCGGTACCACCCACTTCATGACTGATCTCCTGCAGCGACTTGAAACCGTGGTAGCCCCCCTGCTGCCCCGTGCGATAAGCAGCGAGAACCTGCGCCTGCTGGCCTGGCTGAGCCAGCCCCTGGACCTCAAGGGTGCCGGTGCGCTGTCCGATGTGCTGGGCTGTTCCCTGGAACCTGGCGGGGCGGCGCTGCATCCCGAGGCTGCTGCAACTGCGCGCGCCAGCGTGCTGGCGGTGCGCGGCGCGCTGTTGCAGGACATCGCCCGGAGCCTTGCGGGGCTGGAGGAAAACGGCTGCCCTCCGCCCCGGCGCCTGTATGCGAAGCTGCAGCGGGAAATGGAGCTGCGTATCCATGGCCTGCGCCTGGAGCTGCGCAAACTGTTGGCTGCCGCCTCGCCCAGGCTGGCGCAGCTGGTGGCTCTGGACGAGACCCTCGGCAAGCGGCTCGGGCATCCTCTGGAAAAGCCCTGTGACTGCCTTCCTGACCTGGTGGCGCAGCAGGCCGAGATGCAGGCAACCCAGCTGCGGGACTTGCTGTTGGCGGAACTGGACACGCGGCTGCAGCCTGCGTTTGGCCTGTTGGCCGCTCTTGAAGAACATACGGAAGGCAACTGATGGTACAAACCCTGTCCGCTCTCACATTCCTGCTGGGCGCCATACTGGTGGCCTGGATGGGTGCGGGTTTTCTGCACACCAGCCCTCTGGCGCTGCTGGTGACTCTGGCCATCGCCGTCTTCTACAGTATTGCCTGTGTCGAACTGTGGCGTTTCCAGCGTGAGACCGCAGCATTGCAGGCCGCGCTCACCGGCATTCAGGCGGGCGCAGTCGAGCTGGTGCCCTGGCTGGCCACGGTGCCAGCCGGTCTGCGTACTGCTGTGAGCCTGCGCATTCAGGGTGAGCCTGTCGCCCTGCCGGCGCCGCTGCTCACCCCCTATATCACCGGGCTGCTGGTCATGCTGGGGCTGCTGGGCACCTTTGTGGGGATGATGGTCACGCTGCAGGGAACTGTGACTGCCCTCGAAGGCAGCACCGAATTGAGCGCTATCCGCGCCGGCCTGGCCGCTCCCATCAAGGGCCTTGCCATGGCCTTTGGCACCTCGGTCGCCGGCGTGGGCGCTTCCGCCGCGCTGGGCTTTGTCTCGACCCTGAGCCGGCGCCAGCGCCTGGCGGTGGGCCGCCTGCTGGACAGCGCCAGCGCGAACGCTTTCAAGAGCTACTCCCGCGCACACTACCAGGAACAGATGCTGGCGCACGCGGGTGCCCAGGCAGAGCAGCTCCCTGCGCTGGTTACCACCATCGAGCAGGCACTGCGGGACAGTATCGCCGCCCATGGGCAGTGGGCCAGCGACACCCTCAAACCGGCCATTGACAGCACCATGGCCGGCGTCGCCAGCGCAGTGGCCGACATCAGCGGGGAGCTCCGGGGCGCCGTTACCAGCATGCAGGCGCAGGCAGAGGCCGCCCTGCAGCGTGATCTGTCCCTGTTGGCAGAGCAGCGCAGCCTGCTGGCGGAACTCACTGCCACGGCTGCGGCGTTGCGGGAAGATGCCACTGCCCAGCGCGCCAGTCTGGAAGCGCTTGCGCAGCAGAGCGGCCTGGTACTGGCGGACACCAGCGCCCGCTTTGAAACCCGGGTAGCTACCGAGTCCCAGCGCCTGGCCGAGGTTGCTGACCATTTCGCCTGCGGTGCCGTTGAACTGTCCGGTCTCGGCGAGGCCCTGGGCGCCGCTACCCAGCAGTTTCAGGATGCCGGGGCAGGTCTTCGGGAAACCCTGCAGCACATGGACGCGGTGCTCAACAGCACCGTCCAGCGCAGTGACGAACAGATGGGTTACTACGTGGACCAGGCCCGGGAAATCATAGACCACAGCGTGCTGGCCCAGCAGCAGCTGATTGAGCAGATGCGGCAACTCAGTCGTGCGTGACGGTGAAGACATGGCCCATGAGCCGCCGGTATGGCCGGTCTTTGGTGACCTTATGGCGGCGCTGGTGGGCATCTTCGTGCTGGTGCTGGTCTGGACCCTCGGGCTGCAGGTAGAGCTTTCGCGCTCGCTGGAGGAAGAGGTTGCCTTGCGCCAAAGCGAGCAGGAGCGGCGCGAGCAGCTGGAACGGGCGCTGTCCGACCCGCTGGCGCAGGGGCGCATTACCCTGCGCGATGGACGCATTGGTATCAGTGGCCAGCTGCTGTTTGCGCTCAATTCCGCCGAGCTGCAGGAGGAGGGCAGGGAACTGATTGCTACCCTGGTGCAACCCCTGCAGGCCTGGCTGGGCCAGCGCGAGGAACTGCTCATGGTCAGCGGGTTTACCGATGATTTGCCCATTCAGGAGGGCAATTCCCGCTTCGCGGACAACTGGGAACTGTCGGCCCAGCGGGCCCTGACCGTAACCCGCGAGCTCATTGCTGCGGGCATGCCGCGGGAGCTGGTATTCGCGGCGGCCTTCGCGGAGCAGCAGCCGGTAGTGGCCAATAGCGACGCCGACAGCCGTGCCCGGAACCGGCGCGTGGAAATGGCGCCGGTACCGCGCAGCACTGCGACGGAAATGGCCCAGTGAGTGATGTTTGTAGCCCCCTTGCCGAAGAGCGGGGAGCGCCGAGACCGGTGCTGGCTTCTGCCGCCATCAGCGGCTTGCGGCGGTATCTGCAGCAGCGCCGGGCCCTGCAGCCCCTGTCACCTCAGCAGCAGTTCGAGGCGGCCTTGCGGGCGCAGGAGCAGGCCATTCTGGGAGGGCTGGCTACAGAGCCGGCTACCCTGGCCGCCACCCGGCGCTTTCGGGAGCTGCGGGCGGGGCAGGCCGCGGACCGGGAGCTGGTTGCGCTGCGGGCGGCGCTGCCCGAGAACCCCGGCCCGCTCAACCCCCAGGCCCTGATGATTCGCACACTGCTGCGCCTGCAAGGGATTTCACCGGGCTATGTGGAGCGGTTTCTGCCCTATAGCCGCAGCCTGTGCTGGCTGGATCGAGTGGCGTCCCGCACTGGGGGGCTTGTTGAATCAATCGGGTTGGGACTCGACTGAGGGTATCCGCAGGACAAAGGTGGCACCCTCACCTTCGGCGCTGTCGAGGCTGATGCTGCCGCCGTGCATTCCCGCGATACGGCGGACAATAAACAGGCCAAGCCCGTAACCGGGCCGCGACGTCGCGGTTCCCTCACCGTAACAGGGCGAGAAAATCCGTTCCTGCTCTTCCTGTCGGATACCTGGCCCCTCATCGATCACCTCGATTTCCAGAACGCCCGGGGCAGCCAGCCGCGCGGAGATCCAGATCGCAGATCCAGCAGGGCTGTAGCGCACGGCGTTGTCCAGGAGGTTGGTGATGGCGATGGCTACCAGACGAGCATCACAGGAAAAGCGGTCGGGTAGCTCGCCCGGCTCATAGGTGAGGAGATGCCCCGGTGAATGCTGCTGGAAATGGCTGGCCACGCCTGCCACCAGGGCGCGGATATCGGTCGCCGCGAACTGCGCATCGCTCTGGGCCGCGAGACGCGACTGGTTGATTCCCGTTGCTGTAACCGCCGCCAACTGAGCGGCAATCTCCAGCAGCTCACCCCGCGCGACGTCCATGCCTGCGGCGGACGCGGCAGGTTTCTGCCGTCGGACTGCTCGCTCAAGCTTGCTGATCGGTACCTCCAGTTCCCGGGACAGTGTCTCGACAAAGAAACCGAGGTTGGTCATTTGCTGGCGCAGGACTGCCACCTCCGTGGAGAGCGTGGCTTCCCGCTGCATGGCCCGTGTTTCCCTGGCGATGGTCAGTCCCAGCAGGAGAATGATGTGGAACAGCGAGCCGAACATCATGAGCCAGCTGCGCCCCCAGTTGTCCAGCAGGGGAATGTGCAGCCAGCGGTCAATTTCCAGCAGAAAGGTAATGCCGAGCAGGGGCAGGAAGCAGAGCAGGAATTGCAGGCCATTTTCGAACCTGCGCCAGGCCGCCCAGATGGCCGCCAGAAATACCGTTCCCAGCAGGGTCATGGTCAGGAAGATGTTGAACTGACTCAGGAAGCCGGGCTTGAGCAGGACCACCGCCCACAGGGCGACAGCGATCAGCATGAGCAGAACCTGCAGC